>JAUPKO010000715.1 GCA_030837395.1 Actinomycetota bacterium
CGGCGGCCTTGCCGGAACCGATGTAGGTGGCGGCATCGGGCTTCTTGCGGCGCTGGATCACCCCCTCGAGGACCGCCGACCCGGCCGTCTCAGCCAGGGCGGCCAACTCGGCCAGTGAGCGCTCAGCGTCCTGAAAAGTGCCGGTCGTCCAGACCCCCACGAGCACCACCTGCTCCAGCCGGATCTGCCGGTACTCGACCTCGGTGATGTCCTGCAGTTCTGTCGACAGCCCGGCCACCCGGCGCAGGGCGTCGCGCTCCTCGACGTGCAGCGTCACCTCATCCTCGTCAGAGGTCCACCGCGGCTCCTCGCCGGCGCCGGTCATGAGTGCTCCGCCAGCCACTGCGGACGGATCGTGCCGTCAGCCACGAGCGCCGCCGGACCGGTCATGGTGACGCTGCCCCCGGGGGTGAAGGCGACGTGCAGCACCCCGCCGGGCACCTCGACCCGAATCGGTCCGCCGTCAAGGTCGGGCAGGAGGCTCGAGGCCACCACCGCCGCCGCGCAGGCACCGGTCCCGCAGGAGAGAGTCTCGGCGGCGCCGCGTTCGTACACGCGCATGCGAATCCCGTGCGAGCCGCGTGGCAGCGGCGCGATGAACTCAACGTTGGCCCCCTCCGGGAAGTCCGCCGCGTCGAGGTCCGGTGCGGGCAGGGCGGCAGGTAGGCCGTCGAGGGTGGGCAGCATCACGACCGCATGTGGATTAGGCATCCCGAGCCCGCGTGCCGGGTAACGCACGCCGGCCAGGCCGACCTGCGCGGCCTCGGGGAAACCCGCGAGCACCGGGGCGCCCATGTCGACGGTGATGTCGCCCGCCTCAGGCACGTCCACCACCCGCACCCCACCCCTGGTGCCGATGTACTGCCTGCCGGGATCGGCCAACCCGCGGTCCACAAGGTAGCGGGCGAACACCCTGATGCCGTTGCCGCACATCTGCGCCAGCGACCCGTCGGCGTTGCGGTAGTCCATGAACCAGTCCGGCCCGCCGGGCGCCGCCACGACATCGATATCCGGTGCCTGCGCGGCGCGTTCGGTGCGCACCACCCGCAGGACCCCGTCGCCGCCGACGCCGAGTCGACGATGGCACAGGGCGCGCACGAGGGTGGGGGTCACCTCCAGGGCCCCCTCGGGGTCGGGAATGACCACGAAGTCGTTCCCGGTGCCGTGGCCCTTGGTGAAGCGCATGGATTCGATCACGTCACCAGCCTAGGCGTCTGCGCCTGGGGCCGCCGCCAGCCAGGCCCGCACAGCGGCGTCGTCGGCCCCGAGGTCCGGGCTCGGGCGGCGGTAGGCGACCGGCGTCCCGGACATGGCGATCGGATTGGCGGTGGTGCGCAGTTCGGCCGGCGGCTCGAACTCGACCGCCCCAGGCAGGCCGACCTCGTCGGCCAGCCTGAAGGCACCCTCGACGGTGTTGATGGGGCCGCAGGGCACACCGACCGCGGTCAACACCCGTTGCCAGTGCGCCGCATCCCGGGTGGCGAGCACCTGCGTGAGCTCAGCGGTGAGCACCTCCCGGTGAGCGACCCGTGCCGGATTGGTACGAAAGCGCTCGTCGTCCGCCCACTGCGGATGGCCCAAGGCTGCGCACATTCGGCGGAACTGACCGTCATTGCCGACCGCCACCACCACCGGCCGGTCGGCGGTAGGCAACGGTTGGTACGGGGCGATGGACGGGTGGGCGTTGCCCAACGCGGCCGGCACGACGCCCGCACCCACGTAGGCCGAGGCCTGGTTGACCAGGCTCGACAGCAGGCTGCCCAGTAGCGTGACCTCGATCTGCTGGCCCTGCCCGGTCGCCGCGCGGGCATGTAGCGCGGCCAGCACCCCGATGGCGGCGTGCAGGCCCGTCACCACATCGACGATCGCCACCCCGACCTTCGTCGGCGCACCCGGCTCGCCGGTGATGTCCATCAGCCCGCCCACCGCCTGTACGAGCAAGTCGTAGCCGGGCAGGTCCGCGCCCGCGCCCCCGCCGAAGCCGGAGATAGCGCAATAGACGAGCCCTGGGTGGGTGTGCCTCAGGTCGTCATAGCCCAGCCCGCGTCGCTCCATCGCGCCGACGCGGAAGTTGTGGATCACCACATCTGCCCGGTCGCACAATTCCCGTGCCAGCTCGAGGTCCGCCGAGTCGTCCAAGTCGAGGGTCACGCTGGCCTTATTGCGATTGACCGCTTGGAAGTACGTCGCTTGGCCGTTCGGGGCATACGGTGGCCCCCACGCACGTGTGTCGTCGCCGGCTCCGGGCCGCTCCACCTTGATCACCTGGGCGCCCAAATCGGCCAGGAGCATGGTGGCGTACGGGCCGGCGAGGACCCGAGTGAAGTCGGCGACGAGGACATCGTCAAGCGCTGGCATACCCTCCACCCTAGGCGTCCGGGCGGCCTCGCAGGAACGTCTCGAGGGCAGCCTGTGCACGACCGGGCAGCTCGGCGTCGGCGGCGGCCAGCCACCGGACGTCAGGCTCACGCCGGAACCACGCCTCCTGCCGGCGAGCGAACTTGCGAGTGACCCGGATCGTCTCTGCTTGGGCGGTCGCCTCGTCGATCTCGCCGGCGAGGTGCGCCAGAATCTGCCGATAGCCCAGCGCTCGCGAGGCGGTCGGGCTCCCCGGCAGGCCCGCCAGACCGGCGACTTCGGCCACGAAACCCCTCGCCCACATCCGCTCCACGCGGTCGGCGATCGCCTGATCAAGGTCCTGCCGCGCCGTCGTCAGACCCAGCGTGAGGTGCCGATAGTGCGACTGTGGAGCCGGCAGCGTGGCCGTGAAAGGCGCACCTGTCATTTCAATCACCTCCAGCGCCCGCACGATCCGCCGCCCGTTGCCGGGCAGGATCGCCGCGGCCGCGATCGGGTCGAGCACGGCCAGCCGGGCGTGTAACACGGCCGGGCCCACCTCGGCCAGTTCCCGCTCAAGGTGTGCCCGCAGGACTGGATCGTGCCCCGGGAAGGCGAGCTCGTCCAGCACCGCCCGCACGTACAGCCCCGAGCCCCCGACCAGGATCGGCAGGCGGCCACGACCGTGGATGTCGGCGATCGCCGCCCTCGCCAGCGCCTGGTATTCGGCCACGTTAGCCGCTTTCGTCACCGGCCAGATGTCGAGCAGGTGGTGCGGCACACCGCCGCGCTCGGCAGGGGTGAGTTTGGCTGTGCCGATGTCCATACCCCGGTAGACCTGCATCGAGTCGGCATTGACCACCTCACCGTCGAGGAGTCGAGCCAGCTGGCAGGCGAGGTCGGACTTGCCGGTGGCGGTGGCACCCACCACCGCCACCACCGCGCGTCGGGACGTGCGGGCGTTCACCCCGGACCGACGCGTGGCAGACCGAGCCCTACCGGACCGCCCACAGCGCACGCGCCATCCGGCACCAACGCCCGCCGCACCAACTGCACCGCATCATCGGCCACGAGGTGGTGCGGTGCGGCGTGGGTCACCCGCGCAGCCAGCAGGTCGCCCGGTTGCGGGTCGAACCCGGCCGGGTCGATGTGCACGAGGCGGTTATCCCGGGCGCGCCCGCTCACCCGGTGGGTGGCGGCGTCCTTGCGCCCGTCCCCGGCTGCGACGAGCACCTCCACCTGGTGGCCCAGTAGCGTGCGGTTCTCGGCCCAGGCGACATCGTCGGCGACCTCCACCAAGCGGCCGTACCGATCGGTGACGACGTCCTGCGGAACCTGGTCTGGCATCTGGGCCGCCGGCGTGCCGGGGCGTTTGGAGTACTGGAAGGTGTAGGCCCCGGCGAAACGTGCGGCGCGCACGACGTCCACAGTGTCGGCGAACTCAGCTTCGGTCTCCCCCGGGAAGCCAACGATGATGTCGGTGGTGATGGCCGCCTCCGGCATTGCCGCGCGGACCCGGTCGATGATGCCCAGGTAGCGCTCGCGCCGGTACGACCGGCGCATCCGACGCAGCACTGAATCGGACCCGGATTGCAACGGCATGTGTAGGTGCGGCATCACGTTGGCCGTCTCAGCCATGGCTTCGATCACATCGTCGGTGAAGTCCCGCGGATGCGGGCTGGTGAAACGCACCCGTTCGAGTCCTTCGATCCGCCCGCACGCCCGCAGCAGGGCGGCGAAAGCGCCCACCTCGCCGAACTCGACGCCATAGGCATTCACGTTCTGGCCGAGCAACGTGACCTCAGCGACGCCGGACTCCACCAGGGCGCGCACCTCGGCCAGGATTTCGCCTGGGCGCCGGTCGCGCTCTTTACCGCGAAGCGCCGGCACGATGCAGAAGGTGCACGTGTTGTTGCAGCCCACGCTGATCGACACCCACGCCGCATGGGCCGAGTCGCGCCGTGCCGGCAACGTGGAAGGGAACACCTCCAGTGACTCGCGAATCTCCACCTGCGCCTCGCGCTCGGCCCGTGCCCGTGCGAGCAGCACGGGCAGGCTACCGATGTTATGGGTGCCGAACACGACGTCGACCCAGGGCGCCCGACGCACGATCTCGCCCCGGTCCTTCTGCGCCAGACAACCGCCGACAGCGATCTGCAGCCGTGGGTTGGCGACCTTGAGTGGGCGCAGGTGGCCGAGGTTGCCGTAGAGCTTGTTGTCCGCGTTCTCCCGCACCGCGCAGGTGTTGAACACGATGACGTCAGCAGCGCCGTCCGCGGCTTCCGCCCGTTGGTAACCTGCTGCCTCCAGCAGGCCGGCCATGCGTTCGGAATCGTGCACGTTCATCTGGCAGCCCAGAGTGCGCACTTCGTAGCGGAGCGGCGTCGACATGTCGTTGGCGGGCATCAGCCCTGAGGTAGTGGTCATTTGCCGCCCAGTGTACGAAAGGCACCCCGGGACTGGGTCGAAGCGCTAGTAGTCCTCGACCGGCTCCACCTCGACTGCCCGCAGGGCTCGCGCGGCGACTTCCGAGGAGAACCCCCGGCGCACGAGGGCGGCCATCGCCCTCCGATGCTGCACCTGCACCGGATGGGCCGACAACGACGACACCTTGCGACGCGCCAAGGCTGTCGCCGCCTCGAACTCGCCCTCGTCGTCGACGATCTCCAGGGCGGCCTCAATCGCCTCGCTGGGCACCCCCTTGCGCATCAACTCGTAGCGCAGGGTACGCCGGGGCAGGCCGCGCAACTGGTGCCGCGACCGCACCCACATGCGGGCGTACTCCGCGTCGTCGATGAGTTGCAAGTCCTCGAAGCGGTCAAGGCAGGCACGTGCGACATCCTCGGGCACCCCTCGCGAGGCCAACAGGTCGGCCAGTTGTGCACGCGTACGTGGCGCCGCGTTGAGCGAGCGGAGCACCAAGGTGCGGGCAACTTCGGCCGGATCAACCTCCGGCGCGGAGGACATCGCGGGCCCAGGTCAGCGCCGGACCGGGCCGCCGTCGACGGCGGGCTCCGCCAACAACGGGGAGTCGACCTCGGCCGGGGCGTCCAGCCGCGGTCCTATGCCCAGCTTCTCCTTGATGCGCTTCTCGATCTCGTCGGCGAGGTCGGGGTTGTCGCGCAGGAAGGCCCGGGCGTTCTCCTTGCCCTGGCCCAGTTGGTCGCCGTCGTAGGTGTACCAGGCGCCGGACTTGCGCACGAATCCCTGGTCGACGCCCATGTCGATCAAACTGCCCTCGCGGGAGATGCCGTAGCCGTAGATGATGTCGAATTCGGCCTGCTTGAACGGCGGGGCCATCTTGTTCTTGACCACCTTGACCCGGGTGCGCGAGCCGACCGGATCCGTGCCGTCCTTGAGCGTCTCGATGCGCCTGACGTCGAGCCTGATCGACGAGTAGAACTTGAGAGCGCGGCCACCGGTGGTCGTCTCAGGGCTGCCGAACATGACGCCGATCTTCTCGCGCAGCTGGTTGATGAAGATCGCCGTCGTGCCGGTACCGGACAGGGCACCGGTCATCTTGCGTAGCGCCTGGCTCATCAGCCGTGCCTGCAAGCCGACGTGCGAATCGCCCATCTCGCCTTCGATCTCAGCGCGCGGGGTGAGCGCGGCCACCGAGTCGATGACAATGATGTCGATCGCTCCGGAGCGGATCAGCATGTCGGCGATCTCGAGGGCCTGCTCACCGGTGTCGGGCTGGCTCACCAGCAAGGAGTCGATGTCGACCCCGAGCCGGGCGGCGTAGTCCGGGTCCAGCGCGTGCTCGGCGTCGATGAAGGCAGCGATACCGCCGGCGGCCTGGGCACTGGCGATGGCGTGCAGCGCGACGGTCGTCTTACCCGAGGACTCCGGGCCATAGATCTCAACCACGCGCCCGCGCGGCAGCCCGCCGATACCCAGGGCGACGTCCAGCGCTATCGCTCCGGTGCGGATGACGTCGACCGGTGGCCGCACGTCGTCGCCCAGGCGCATGACCGAGCCCTTGCCGAACGACTTCTCGATCGCGGCGAGCGCGGTGTCGAGGGCCTTCTCGCGGTCGTTGGGCCGACCTGGGGTGCGGGTGTTGGGGTTGTTGGTGTTGCTGGGGGCCATGGCCTGCCTCTTCCTCGTTCGTGGGTCGGATGTGTGCCTCCGCGCAACCCGTGGAGACCCGATGTCGCCACGCTAGGCGGCACCTCCGACACTGACCAGCGTGGCTGGCCATTCTGTGGATGGCCGAACACCACAACGGTAAACGTACAGCTGTTCGATCTATGGCACCAGTCGTCGGCGTGTCGCGTGTTACCTCGTCGACGGCGGCAGGTCGAGGTTCGCGCGCACCGCCCGCCACACGTCGTAGGCCGACACCCCCGCGGCCAAGGCCTGCGCGACCGTGCGGCCGTCAAGCTCGGCGAGCACGTGCGAATCGGCCCAGTAGCGGCTGTACTGCGCCCCCAGCGCATCGTCCATCCGGGTCCAGAACTCGGTCAGCCGCATGATGTCATCCAACCATCTTTGGTGCTGGTCGGACCCCAGCGGCAGGATGGGGCCATGCCAGCGACCATGGCCGGGTTCTCCCCCGCCTCCCGAGCCTGGTTCGCGCGCGCCTTCGAGGCCCCCACCGAGGCGCAACTGCTGGCCTGGGACGCCATCGGCTCGGGCCAATCCGCCCTCGTCGTGGCGCCGACCGGCTCCGGCAAGACGCTGGCCGCCTTCTTCTCAGCACTGGACGTGCTGGCGGCCCGCACCGAACCGGCGGACAAGGCCACTCGCACCAGCGTGCTGTACATCTCGCCGCTGAAGGCCCTGGCCGTCGATGTCGAACGGAACCTGCGGGCGCCCCTCGCGGGCTTGCGCCAGGAGTGCCTGCGGCTCGGGCTGCCGGCCCCGGACGTGACGGTGGAACTCCGCTCGGGCGACACCCCGGCTGACGAGCGACGCCGCCAGGCTCGCACGCCGCCGGATATCCTGATCACCACGCCGGAGTCTCTGTTCCTGTTGCTCACCTCCGCGGCCCGGGAGGGGCTGCGTGGGGTCACCACGGTGATCATTGACGAGGTCCATGCCGTGGCGGGCAGTAAGCGCGGGGCGCACCTCGCATTGTCGTTGGAGCGGTTGGCGGCGCTGGCATCAGAACCGATCCAACGCATCGGACTCTCGGCCACGGTCCGCCCCATCGAGGATGTGGCCCGCTTCCTCGGGGGCGGGCGGCCGGTCACCATCGTCAGTGCCCCCGGTGCCAAGCAGATCGATGTTGCGATCGAGGTGCCCATCGAGGACATGTCCGACCTGGGCGTCGCCTTGCCCGAACTCGAGGGCTCAGCCGCCGCGGAGGGGCCGCGAGCCTCCATCTGGCCCCACGTCGAACAGCGGATCGCCGAACTCATCGAACGGCACACCTCGACGTTGGTGTTCGTCAACTCCCGCCGCCTCGCCGAGCGCCTCACCGCCCGCCTGAACGAACTCGCCGCAGCCACCGACGAGGCTCATCCCGACGCCGCCGGCGAACCGGCCGAGCCACGGATCATCGCCCGCGCGCACCACGGTTCGGTGAGCAAGGACCAGCGCGCGCTCATCGAGGAGGACCTCAAGGCCGGCAGGCTGCCGGCCGTCGTGGCCACGAGCAGCCTCGAACTCGGCATCGATATGGGCGCGGTCGATCTGGTGGTGCAAGTGGAGGCGCCGCCGTCGGTGTCGGCTGGGTTGCAGCGCATCGGCCGCGCCGGACACCAGGTAGGCGCCACCAGCAAGGGCACGATCTTCCCCAAGTTCCGAGCTGACCTTGTGTCCGCCACGGTGGTCGCCAGCCTCATGCGCGAGCGCCGCATCGAGGCCCTGCGCGTGCCCGAGAACCCGCTGGACGTGCTCGCCCAGCAGGTGGTGGCAGCCGTTGCCATGGACCCATGGCAGGTCGACGACTTACTCGCGCTGGTGCGGCGTGCCGCTCCCTTCACCCGGCTGCCGGATTCGGCCTGGGTCGCGGTGCTGGACATGCTTGCGGGCCGGTATCCCTCCGACGGCTTCGCCGAATTGCGGCCCCGCATCGTGTGGGACCGCACTACCGGCACCCTCACCGGACGTCCGGGCGCCCAGCGGCTGGCCGTGACCTCGGGCGGCACCATCCCGGACCGCGGGCTGTTCACCGTTCAGCTGATCGGCGAGAAGTCCGCTCGACTCGGCGAGTTGGACGAGGAGATGGTCTACGAATCCCGCGTGGGCGATGTCTTCGCGCTCGGCGCCAGCAGTTGGCGGATCGAGGACATCACCCACGACCGTGTGCTCGTCTCCCCTGCCCCCGGCCAGCCCGGCAAGATGCCCTTCTGGCACGGCGACGCCCTCGGGCGCAGTCTGGAGCTCGGCCGGCATATTGGCGAGTTCACCCGGCACCTGTCCGGGCTCACGGGCGACGCGGCCCGGGTCGAACTCACCGCCGCCGGCCTTGACACCTGGGCCGCCGACAACTTGCTGCAGTACCTCGACGAGCAACTCGAGGCCGCCGGCCGTCTGCCCGACGACCGCACGATCGTGGTGGAACGCTTCCGCGACGAGCTCGGCGACTGGCAGGTGGTGCTGCTCTCGCCGTTCGGGGCACAGGTGCACGCCCCGTGGGCGCTGGCGATTGCGGCCCGCCTGCGCCAGGGCACGGGCATGGACGTGCAGGTAATGCACGCCGATGACGGCATCGTGCTGCGCATCCCGGACAGCGACGATGATCAGCTGTGGCTGCAGGTGCGCGAGGCACTGGTGATCGATCCGGCCGAGATCTCCGAGATGATCACCGATGAGATCGGTGGCAGCGCATTGTTCGCCGCGAGGTTTCGCGAGTGTGCCGCGCGGGCGCTCCTGCTACCCAAGCGCGACCCTCGCCGGCGCGCGCCCCTGTGGCAGCAGCGCCAACGCAGCGCGCAGTTGCTCGCGGTGGCCGCACAGTTCCCGAGCTTCCCGATAGTGCTAGAAGCAGTGCGCGAATGTGTGCAGGACGTTTTCGATGTCCCCGGCCTACGACAGGTGCTCGGCGGCCTGGCCGATGGCTCGATCCGGCTGCACGAGACCGCAGCCGAGCACCCCAGCCCGTTCGCCCGTTCGCTGATGTTCGGCTACGTCGCGGCCTTCATGTACGAGGGTGATTCCCCGCTGGCCGAACGGCGCGCCCAGGCATTGACCCTCGACTCAGCGCTGCTGGCCGAGTTGCTCGGCACCGTCGAGTTACGCGAATTGCTCGACGCCGAGGCGATCGCCGAAGTCTCGGCCGAGGTCAGCTGGCGCACCGTTGAGCGTCGGCTCCGTCATGCCGAGGACCTCGCCGATGCCTTGCGGGTGCTTGGGCCGTTGAGTGCTGCCGACATCACGGCCCGCGGCGGCGACCCGGCATGGGCCGACGACCTCGTGCAGGCGCGTCGGGCGATGCCGGTGACGCTGGACATCCCTCGGACGGCCGCTATCGAGGACGCGGGACGCCTGCGCGACGGCCTAGGCATCCCCATCCCAATCGGCACCCCAACGGCCTTCACGGAGCCCGCTGCCGACCCCCTCGCGGAGTTGCTCGGTCGGTACGCGCGCAGCCACGGGCCGTTTACCGCGGCGCAGGTCGCAGCGCGGTTCCGCCTCGGTATCGCGGTCGCCGAACAGTCGCTGCAACGGCTGGCTGCGCGGGGCTCAGTGGTCACCGGCGAGTTCCGGCCCGGCGGTCGGGGCGCGGAGTGGTGCGACGTCGAAGTCCTCCGGCGCATCCGCCGGCGCAGCATCGCGGTGCTGCGCAAGCAGGCCGAACCAGTCCCGGCACGCAGTTACGCCACGTTCCTGCCCACGTGGCACGGCATCGGCAGCAGCGAGCGAGGAGTGGCGGCGGTGCTGAGGGTGGTCGAGCAGCTCGCCGGCTGTCCGGTGCCCGCAAGCGCGCTGGAGGCGATGATCCTGCCGAGTCGGGTACGCGACTACCGCCCAGCCATGCTCGACGAGTTGACCGCGGCCGGCGACGTGCTCTGGTGCGGCGCGGGCGCTCTCCCCGGCGGCGATGGCTGGCTGGTGCTCGCGCCCGCCGACGCCCCGGCTTTGCTGCCCGTCCCGAACGAGGTCACCGGGCACCTGGCGCGGGCAGTCCTGGCAGCGGTGGGCGACGGCGGGGGATGGTTCTACGGCCAGTTGGCCGAGAGGGTGGCAAGCACCGCCGTGGAGGGATTCGACCAGAGCACGCTGGACACCACGATCATCGACCTGATGTGGTGGGGCTGGCTGACCAACGACACCCTCGCCCCGGTGCGGTCCGGTGGCGCCCCACGTGACGGCAAGCGACGCGTCGGGAACCCCCGCCCGACTCGGCGTCCCTCGCGCGCTCGGCCATTCGCCGCCCTCGGCACCGGAACACGACCCGCCCGCCCGCTCGGAGGTCGATGGTCCGCGGTGCCCCACCCTCACCTCGATCCGACCGCCCGAGCGGCCGAATCGGCCCTGTGGCTACTTGAGCGACACGCCGTCGTGACACGCGGCGCCCTCGCAGTGGAGCGATATCCCGGGGGGTTCGCGGCCGCCTACAAGGTGCTAAGGGCCCTTGAGGACTCCGGTGGGTGTATTCGGGCGTACGCGATCGAGGGGCTCGGTGCGGCACAGTTCACGACCGCCGCTGTCGTCGACCAGTTGCGGGCCGCCGAGCTCCAGACTCGGCCGAAGACGGCCCAGAGTTTGGTATTGGCGGCCACCGATCCCGCCCAGCCCTATGGTGCCGCTCTGCCATGGCCTGCCCGGCGGGACGCGGACGCCGGACATCGCCCAGGGCGCAAG
>JAUPKO010000716.1 GCA_030837395.1 Actinomycetota bacterium
ACTTCGTGCCGTTGGATGCCGGTGGCCCGCTCACCGTTCAGGCGATCACCCAGGGCAAGGTCACCACCGGCCTGGTGTTCTCCTCCTCGGGCTCGATCCAAAGCAACAACCTGGTGCTGCTGACCGATGACAAGAACCTACAGACGGCCGAGAATGTGACACCTGCGCTCTATACGCCGGCGGCCTCCGACACGGTGAAGAAGGCGCTGAACTCGGTTTCCGCGGCGTTGACCACCGCAGAGCTGCAGCAGCTGAACCAGCAGGTGGAGGTTGACCGAAAGGACCCCAAGGTCGTCGCCTCGGAGTTCCTGAAGTCCAAGGGGCTGATCTAGCGCTAGCCATCGGCGAGTGGGACGCCGGGCCTACTTGTCGATGTCACCTGCCACCAGCAGGTAGGTCATCACCGCCAACGGAAGATCGGCGAGGTCCGCGCCAGCGAGCGCGAATGGCAGCGTCTGGGCATTGTTGAACGAGGCTGTGCGCAGCTTCAACCGGTAGGGCGTCGGTTCTCCTCGCGAGACCAAGTACCAGCCGTTGATACCGCTGGGGTTTTCGGTACCCACGTAGCCACGGCCCTCGGGGACCCGCAACACCTTGGGAAGGGTCACGCCGACCGGGCCCGGAGGCTGATGCAGCAATTCCTCCGCGCTGAATCTCACACAGTCGGCGCTGACCCGGGTCTCCTCGGCCAGCACCTCCAGCCGCGTCGCCGCATCACCGTCGGACCGGACCACCCGCCGCAGGACGCCAGCGTCAATCAACCGCCGGTAGCCGGCCGTCGGCTGGTCGATCCGCAGATCCAGCGGGATCCCGGCCGCCCGGGCTACCGGACCGCTGGCGGCGAACTCCGACGCCACGGTGGTCGGCAGCGCACCGACGCCGTTCGTCACCGGCCGCGCGCGGTCGAGTGCCGCGGTCAACACATCCAGCGGCGCGGTGAGTCCGGGCATCGTCGTGACGACGTCGCGGAGCCACACTTGATCGGCATCGGCACGGAGGCCGCCGACGGTCACCACCATCAGGTGCATCCGTGCCCCGCTGAACCGCTGCAGCAGGGTTAGGACACCCTCCCGGGCGGTGTTCCCGACAGCCGCGGCCTCGGTATGGCTGAGTTCGGCGAGGGTCGTGGACAACCACAGCAGGTGGTGGCCTATCCGGCACAGTTCTGCGACCAGCACCCGCAGCGCCACAGCCCGAGCGGGCACCTCGATTCCGAGCATGGACTCCAGCAATTCGGCCAGCCCCAGCTCGCTGCCGAAGGCTGAGAGCCAGTCGTGCCGATTGGCCAGAGCCAACGCAGACCGGTAGTCCCGCGACTCGAACAGCTTCTCCGCGCCGCGGTGCATCCGACCGGGGATCGGGTTCGCCGAGGTGATCCTGTTCCCGTCCAGCTGCAGTCGGAGCCGAACGCCGCCGTGGGCAGCGGGATGGCTGCTGGTCAATGGCAACTCCCACAGCAATCCGGCGGGCGGGCTGCTGGCGGTGGCGGGCTCGAAGATGTCCATGACTGACGGTTATCGTGCCAGAAGACCCATGGCGGGAGCGGTCCACTAGCGTGTCGTCATGGCGTCGAACATGAACGAGACGTTCGAACCCCGGGCGGAGCCGTGGCTGCGACTCTCCGAGAAGTTGGTCATCGCCAGACGGTTGATGATGCTGCTCGGCATGGTTGTGCTGTTGGTCGTGTGGGTTGCACTGCTCGTACTCGTTACTGGTATCCCGCGCTGGATTCCGGTCCTGCTGATTGTGCTGACGCTGGCCTTCGCGGGTTGGGGGTGGTGGCTGATCGGTCGCCGGGTGCGCAGTTATGGGTATGTCGAGCGGCGGGAGGACCTGCTGGTCACCAGCGGCATCCTGTTCCGGCGGCTCGTGGTGGTTCCCTACGGGCGGCTGCAGTTGGTTGATGTGGTGGCCGGTCCGGTGGACCGCGTCTTCGGAATCGCGACCGTCCGGTTGCACACCGCCGCTGCCACCACCGATGCCACGATTCCCGGGTTGACTCCGGAACTGGCAGCGGCCCTGCGTGATCGCCTGGCCAGGGCCGGCGAATCCCGCGGCGCCGGGATGTGACCGACATGACCGGAACCGTTCCTGAAGGTCCACCGCAGCCGACTTCCGGTCGCCGCCGAACTGCGCCCGTGACGCCGGTGGTCACGGCCGCGCGGACACTGCCGGTGCTGGCCCTGCTGCTGGTCGCGAACTTGGGTCGGCTGACCGACTCCGGTCGCGGTTGGATCGCCATCGCGATTGCGGTCGTCGTGGTGGCGGCCAGCTGTGGAATCTCCTTCCTGCAATGGCAGCGACTGACCTACTGGTTCGATGCCGACGGCGACTTCCGGGTCGACTCCGGCGTGCTGCGACTTCAGCAGCGGCGGCTGCAGTTGTCCCGGCTGCAGAGTGTGGATGTGGTGCAGCCGCTGATGGCGCGGGTATTCGGGATGGCCGAGGTGAAGGTTGAGGTGGCCGGCAGTGGCGAGTCGCGGGTAACGCTGCGTTATCTCACCATGACTAACGCGACCGCACTGCGGGCGGAGATTCTCGCCAGGGCCGCCGGGGTCCGCCACGATGCGGGTGAGGCGCCCGAGACTGTCATCACCAAAGTCCCGTCTGGGGTGCTGGTCGCAGCCGCGTTCCTGTCGAGTTCGTTGCTCATGTTGGTTGTCATCGAGATCGCCGCCGTGATCCTGGTGACCGTGCTGGCCGGTCCGGCAGCGCTGCTCGGAATCGCGCTCGTGCTGATAATCCCGCTGCTGACGGTGTTCGGCTTCTACTCCTCCAATTTCGACTTCACTGTCGCCGATTCTCCGGATGGCCTGCGGATTCGGCATGGCCTGCTGGGTGTGCAGGCCCGGACGGTGCCGCCCGGGCGGGTCGCATCGGTGGACTTCGTGGAGCCGTTGCTGTGGCGCAGTCGGGGCTGGGTGATGGTTCGGCTGACCGTTGCCGGAGCCCAGGGTGGTGGTGAGGATGAGGACGGTACCGGCAGCGGCTACCTGCTGCCGGTGGCGTCCTGGCAGGTCGCCCTCGATGTGGTGGCGCGGATCATGCCCGGTGTAGACCTCGCCGCCGTGGAGCTGGTACCGGTGCCGACCAAGGTGCGACGCCGGTCGCCGTTGCAGTGGCGACAGTTGGGTCTCGGCAGCGATCAGCGCGT
Source organism: Actinomycetota bacterium (assembly GCA_030837395.1). Classification (GTDB taxonomy): domain Bacteria; phylum Actinomycetota; class Actinomycetes; order S36-B12; family UBA10799; genus JACJWR01. The sequence continues at coordinate 3,155 of JAUPKO010000716.1, forward strand.
GGTTGTCACACGGCGTGGCTGGCTCA
>JAUPKO010000717.1 GCA_030837395.1 Actinomycetota bacterium
CCGCCTCGCCGACCTCGAACAGCGGGTGGCCGCCCACCTCGGTTTCGACCTCACCCTCACCAGCGTCGGCCAGGTGTACCCGCGGTCGCTGGACTTCGACGTGGTCAGCACGCTGGTGCAACTCGGGGCCGGCCCGAGCTCGATGGCCACGACGATCCGCCTCATGGCGGGCCATGAACTGGTCACCGAAGGCTTCGTCGAAGGCCAGGTGGGCTCCAGCGCCATGCCGCACAAGATGAACACCCGCTCCTGCGAGCGCATCAACGGGTTTCAGATCATCCTGCGCGGTTACGCCTCGATGGCGGGGGAACTCGCTGGCGGGCAGTGGAACGAAGGCGACGTGTCGTGCTCGGTGGTGCGGCGGGTGGCGCTGCCGGACGCGTTCTTCGCGCTCGACGGCATGCTTGAGACGTTCCTCACAGTGCTGGATGAATTCGGTGCCTTCCCCGCCGTGATCGAGCGTGAGTTGGACCGCTACCTGCCCTTCCTGGCCACCACGAAGGTGCTCATGGCCGCAGTCCGCTCCGGAGTCGGGCGCGAGACCGCCCACGAGGTGATCAAAACCCACGCCGTCGACGTCGCCCTGGGTATGCGCGGCGAAACCGGCGGCGGCGGTCAGGAGTTGATCGAGCGCCTTGTCGCCGACACCCGGCTGGGGCTTGACGCCGAGTCCCTCGCAGCGCTGCTCGCGCAGCCGTTGGAGTTCACCGGGGCGGCCCGCGAGCAGGTGGCGGCCGTGGTCGCCGAGGTCGCCCGCCTGGCCGCCGACAACCCCGACGCCGCCGACTACTCCCCCGAACCGATCCTGTAGCGCCAGCATGGTTGGCCCAGGTACTCGCCAGCCTGGTTGGCCCAGGTATCTGCGCGGACTGCCCGCTCGCCGTTGCGCCACCCGGCCGTTGTTGAGTCAACCGACCGCCGTGGCGCCACCCGCCCGTTGTTGACGGGCGGCTCGCGCAACAACGGGCGGCTCGCGCAACAACGGGCAGATGGTGGAATAGCAGCGGCAGCCACCCGGACCTGCCAGACAGTTCGCCCCGTCAGGAGTCCCCATGCCGACCAAGACCGTCCCGCCGCCGGACTACGTCCTGCCCGCGGGGTTCACGCACCTGTACTCCGGCAAGGTCCGGGACCTGTGGCGCACCCCGGACGATCTGCTGCTGTTCGTGGCGACAGACCGTATCTCGGCCTACGACTGGGTACTGCCCACTCCCATCCCGGACAAGGGGCGCATCCTCACCGCGGCCAGCCTGTGGTGGTTCTCCCAGCTCGCGGACCTGTGCGGCAACCACGTGGTGTCGACAGACGTGCCGGAGGCGGTGGCGGGGCGGGCCATGGTGTGCCGTCCGCTGGACATGCTGCCGGTGGAGTGCGTGGCGCGGGGTTACCTCACCGGGTCGGGCCTGACCGAATACCGCCACAATGCGCAGGTGTGCGGCAATCCGCTACCGGCCGGTCTGGTCGACGGTTCCGAATTGCCGACGTCGATCTTCACGCCTGCCACGAAGGCGGCGATCGGCGACCACGACGAGAACATCACCTTCGACCAGGCCGCGGTCATCGTCGGCGAAGATCGGGCTGCGGACCTGCGGGACCTCACCCTGCGGTTGTATGACCGGGCCCGCGGCATCGCCCAGGACCGGGGCATCATCCTCGCGGACACGAAGTTCGAGTTCGGACGGGTGCCCTCGCCGGGCAGCGACGCGCCCACTGGACGCACAGGCACCACCGGCGGCCCTCCTCATGACCCATCAGAGATCGAGGCCGAGCCTGGCCTGATCCTGGGCGATGAGGTCCTCACCCCCGACTCGTCGCGCTACTGGCCGGCCGATAGGTGGGAGCCCGGCCGGCCGCAACCCTCGTTCGACAAGCAGTACGTGCGCGATTGGCTGACCTCGCCCGCGAGCGGCTGGGACAAGTCCGCCGACACGCCGCCGCCCCCCCTGCCCGACGACGTCGTAGCGGCGACTCGGGCCAAGTACGTGGAGGTCTACGAGCGCCTCACCGGTCAGCCCTTCGAGTAGCGGGCGCCAGGCCGAGGACGTCGAGGGCGTCGGTGACTGTCCGTTCGAAGGTGGCGTCGGGGTCGGCCGTCAACGGACGCAACTGACCGAACACCTCCATCACCACGTAGCCGTGGATACGCACGAAGAGGTCGACCATCAGCGACATCACGCCCAACGGAACCTGATAGCCCCGCCTGGTGAGCAGCGCCTCGATCCCCGCACGTTCGGCTGGCGTCAGCGCGTCCGTCCGCCGAGCCACACGTCCGGCATCGATGCGTCCCTGGCCCCAGGCCCTGGCCACCTGCGCAAGCAGAATGTCGCCGACCCGCACCGCCACCGCGGTGGTGCGCTCCGATGGGGCGACGTAACCGGGGACGGGGGTGCCGTAGGCGAGCGCGAACTCCGGGGGATGTGCCAGCGCCCAACGTCGATACTCGGCCAGGCCCGCACGCAGTGCCTCGGCCGGATCCGCGACCTCGTCAACCGCCCGAGCAACCGCGTCCGCCTGCGCGCTGAACACTTCCACCAGCAGGGCGGTGAGGAGGTCATCCCGACTGGGGAAGTAGCGGTAGAGCGAGGCGACACCCATGTCGAGGTCCCGGGCGATGGCACGCAGGGACAGCGATCCGGCACCTTCGGCGGCCAAGTGCGCCCGCGCAACACCAAGGATTTCGGCTGTGGTCTGCGCCCGCATGCGCGCACGCCGACCAGTCGGAGCGTGGACGGTCATGACGCGAACTTACCAGAAAATGCGAACACCACTCGCAATGTGAGCACTGCTCTTGACGTGCCTCTGTCTATTGTGGAACAGTGTTTGTAGAGCGAACAGTGCTCTCACTTTGGAGGCGATCATGTCCAGTTCCACCCTCGACCAGTCTGCTGCCGCGACCCCCGGCGGCGCGGGCCGAACCGGGTTCGTGACCGGTAGCCTGCTGATCGCCGCAGCGATCCTGGCGGCGACCGGCGCCACGTGGCTCTCCATGTCCTTCGGCTGGCCGGAGATTCTCGACGCCCCGGGCGACGAGGGTCTCGCCGCCTTCACCGTAGCCGCCAGCGCCGTGCGCACAGCCTTCTACCTCATGCTCGTGAGCAGCCTGCTGCTGATTCCGACCGCGATTTACCTGGAGCAGTACCTGGGCGGGCCCGCCCGCCCAAGCGCCCGGGCTGTGACTGCTTTCGGGGTCCTCGGCGGCTTCGCGCAGATCCTGGGGTGGGTGCGTTGGCCGGTGACTGTGCCGCACTTGGCCGATGCCTACACCGCCGCGGACACGGCATCCACCCGTGAGGCGGTCGCCGCGTCCTACGACGTCCTCAACCGGTACGCCGGCGGTGCCCTGGGTGAGCACCTGGGCTGGTTGTTCCAGGGGCTGTGGGGCATCGGCATCGCACTTCTGCTGCTGGGGGTGGTGGGTGTACCCCGTTGGTTCGCCTGGCTGGGGCTGGTCCTGACGGTGCTGTGGCTGCCCATGGTGTGGGGCTCCGGCCTGTTCGCGATTGAGTGGCTCGCGCCGGTCGGCAGCAGCATCTCGGTGATCTGGTACCTGTGGCTGCTGGCCCTGGGCGTGTTGTTGATCGTCCGACCGCGCATCGCGATGAGCCCCGCCCGGTAGCCTCGGCCCGCCAATCGACCACAACCCGACGATTCGACCAGAGTCTTCAGCCGAGCCGTCGGGTTGCAGTCGATTCACAAGTGCTCCCCCTCCGGGCAGGGTTGGGCCGCTCCGACCACCACCGCCGGCCGGGACCGCGTCCACGTGACGACTCGATGAACGGCGACCGGCCGACGCGCAATCCGGGTCGACACTCGCCAGACTGGGGCCACCGCCCTGCTGCGCCGGTACGCAGCGGAACCACGACAGCCAGGAGGGGTCCATGCCCACCACCACCGCCAACGCAGACGAGGGGTTCAATCCCGAGCAGGCTCCGCAGGGCGGCGGTGAGCCCTACCTGAGTGACGAGGCCTTGGCGACCGTCGACGCCTGGTGGCGCGCCAACATGTACATGACCGTCGGGCAGATCTACCTCAAGGAGAACGTGCTGGCCCGGCGCGACCTGAGCACCGAGGACATCAAGCCCCGGCTGCTGGGCCACTGGGGCACCTCGGCGGGCCTGGGCTTCATGTACGCCCACATGTCGCGCTGCATCCGGGAGCGCGGCCAACGGACCGTCTTCTTCACCGGCCCCGGTCACGGCGGCCCCTCGCTGACCTCGGCCTCGTGGCTGGAGGGCACGTGGACCGATGCCTACCCGGACACCCCGCAGGACGCCCACGGCATGAGGACCCTGTTCCGCCGATTCTCCGCCCCCGGCGGCATCCCCAGCCACGTCTCCGTCACCACCCCTGGCTCGATCCATGAGGGTGGCGAACTCGGCTATGTGCTCGTGCACGCCTTCGGCGCGGTGATGGACAACCCGGACCTGCTCGCGCTCGCGGTGGTGGGCGACGGCGAGGCCGAGACCGGGCCGCTAGAGGGGTCCTGGAAGGGCATCTCGTTCATCAATCCCGAGCGTGACGGAGCGGTGCTGCCGATCCTGCACCTCAACGGCTACAAGATCGCCGGCCCCACCGTGCTGGCCCGCAAGGATCCGGCCGAGGTCCATGCGCTGTTCCAGGGCCACGGCTACGAAGTGATCGAGGTCACCGGCGATGACCTGCCGGGCATGCACCACCGGTTCGCCGCCGCCCTGGACTCCGCGCTGGACAAAATCGCGGCGATCCAGGACGACGTGCGCGAGCACGGCTTCACGACCCGGCCGAAGTGGCCGATGATCATCCTGCGCAGCCCCAAGGGCTGGACTGGCCCGGCCACCGTCGACGGCGTCAAGGTGACCGACTCGTGGCGGGCCCACCAGGTGCCGCTGAGCGGCGTCAAGGGCAACGAGGAGCACCTCGACATCCTGGAGAGCTGGCTGCGTTCGTACCGGCCGGAGGAACTCTTCGACGACACCGGTGCACCGATGCCGATCGTCACCGCCAACAACCCCGAGGGCGACCTGCGGATGTCGGCCGCCCCCTCGGCCAACGGCGGACTGATCTCGCAAGACTTGAGCCTGCGCGGCTTCCAGGCCTATGAGGTCCCGGTACCGACGCCGGCCACCGAGCGGATGGAGAGCCCGCGCGCCCTCGGCGCCATGATGCGCGACATCTACGTCGACAACCCCGACTCGTTCCGGGTGTTCTGCCCCGACGAGACCAACTCCAACCGAATCGGGGAGGTATTCGAGGTCTCCGACCGTGGCTTCATGGAGCACCTCATCCCGGACGACGTGAAGATCGGGCCGTCCGGCCGGGTGATGGAGGTGCTCAGCGAACACAACTGCCATGGCTGGCTGGAGGCCTACACCCTGACCGGCCGGCACGGACTGTTCGCCACCTACGAGGCCTTCGCCATGGTCAGCGCGTCGATGACGATCCAGCACGGAAAGTGGCTAGAAGAGGCGATCGAGTTGCCGTGGCGCGCACCGGTGCCGAGCCTGAACATCCTGCTGACCAGCACGTGTTGGCGCAACGACCACAACGGCTTCAGCCACCAGGGCCCCGGTTTGATCCAGAACGTCATCACCAAACGCGGCAACGTGGCTCGGGTCTACCTGCCGCCGGACGCCAACTGCCTGCTGAGCGTGGCCGACCACTGCTTCACCAGCAAGGACTACGTCAACCTCATCGTCATCGACAAGCAGCCGCAGCTGCAGTACCTCACGATGGCCGAGGCGATCGAACACTGCACCCGGGGCGCGTCGATTTGGAACTGGGCCGGCAACGACGACGGCGACACCGACCCGGACATCGTACTGGCCTGCGCCGGTGACGTGGTGACCATGGAGACAGTGGCCGCAGCGGACATCCTCAAGCAGAAGCTGCCCAACCTCAACGTGCGCGTGGTCAACGTGGTGGACCTCATGACCCTGCCGCGGCCGAAGGATCACCCGCACGGCATGGACGACCTGGCGTTCCGGGAGTTGTTCACCGACACCGTCGACGTCGTCTTCGCCTTCCACGGCTACCCCGGGGCGATCCACCAACTCGTCCACGGGCGTCCGGACGCCGACCGGTTCCATGTGCGCGGCTTCAAGGAGGAGGGCACCACCACGACGCCGTTCGACATGGTGGTGCGCAACGGCGCCAGCCGCTATCACCTGGTGATCGACGCCCTGAACAACTGCAAACGGTCGGTACAGGGCGCCTCGGACCTCAAGGACTGGTGCGAGACGCAGTTGGCACGCCATCACGAGTACGTGGTGGAGCACCTGGAGGACATGCCGCAGGTGACGGACTGGAAGTTGGGCGACCCGCTGGAGCAGTGACCCCGACGAGGGTTACGTCTGCCGGTGGGCGTGACCCCGACGAGGGTTACGCTTGCCGGCGGGCGCGCACGAGCAACCCGATGGCGGTCAGCGCGACGCACAGCATGATGGTCGCCTCGACCCAGAAGAACACCAGCATGTCGATCCACGATCCCACCGGTGGATCGCCCGGCAGGAATCCGCGGATCGGCAGCAGCGCGAACAGCATCGCCGTGATCCACGATGCCACCGACAGGTCAAGCCTCATTCGGCCGGCGGCGCTGCTCTGCACCACCATCACTGCGATCACCGCCAGCGCCACCATGAGGACGAGCATCAGCACCGCGACCATCTTGGTCGACCCGGCGCGCACCACCGTGCCGGACACTGCGGCCGTCGAGGACGCAGCCGCCTGCGTATCCGTTTCATAGGACCAGCCGGGCACGGCGAAGAACACCGAAGCGTCCGTCGTCAAATTGCTGTCGTCCGAGCCATCGGGGCTCAGGGACGTCGCGCGGACCACGAAGTCCAGCTCGTAGGCATCGAGCGGGTAGCGCTGGACGACACCAGGAGCCGGCAATGACAGGGGCGTCGGGCTGGCCACCTGCCCCTCGGCGACCTCCACGATGGTGTCAGTCAGCGACGGCAGGACCTCTATGGCGATGTCGACCTTGGCCTTACCCTCGGAGTCCTTCAACTGCGGGCCGAGGAACGCCAGCAGGTCACCGGAGATCGTCCGGGCGTCGGCATCCATCTGGCTGGGCACAAACACCAAGGCAACACCGGATGGCTCTGGTGTGGGCGGCGTGAACTCCCCCTCGAAACTGCGTTGGTAGGACGTCAGCACCAGGATACAGGCGATTGCCAGCACCACAGTGAGGGTCAGCCCGATGACCTTGCGGGCGCGGGTACTGAGGCCGGATCCCTTCCCCGCGGACTTCTTCCTCCGCCTCGCCCCCTTGGCGCCCTTCGGCACCGTCGGTGCAGCGGTCACTTCACCGGCAGGCGTATTGGTCGCTGAACCGGATTGCGCATTCATCCACCATCTCCTGAGCGATCCCCGAGGCCTCCCATCTCTCAATGTGATCATGGCCAACGGCCAGCGATGTCGGCGCCCCGGCCGGCCCGGCGACGCTATGGCACGTGGGGCCGTTCATCGGCCGGCACCACCACACCCCCGGCGGCGCCCGACCGCGCCGGCGAGAGTATCCCCCGGCGACGAGCCTTCTCCACCCAACTGACCACGGTGCGCGGTGTCACGTCACGCTCCCTGGCAATGACGGCCGCATAACCCCGACCCAGCGCAACATACCGCCGGGCGACGTCCTCGAGGAACTCGTCGGTGAGTCGCCGGTGAGGTGGCTGATCAACATCGGCCGCGTCCGGGTAGTCGTGCGTGGCGTACTCATAGTTGAACGGATCCAGGCCCTTGGCCAGCAGTTGCGGCACGGTGCGCGTGACGACGTCCAGCGGGGTGGCCCAGCGAAACTTCTCCTGCATGAACGCGGGATCCAGCCCGGAATCGCATGCCACAACCATCCTGGTGATCTGTGGGCAACCGTCCACGAGATCTACCGTCGCTTCCACCTGCCACAGCAGTCGCCAATCGCCGGATCGCAGGTTGACCACGTCGAGCACGACTGGGAGGTCGACCACCTGGTTCCCGGGGGCGGTCCACGGGTGCCGGCGGCCCGGCGCCCTGCGCAGACGCGAGGTGATGCCCGACGACCGCGCATGGGCCCTGGCACCACCCTGCGCGGTCATGGTCACAACCTTCCACGAATAGAAGCCAACCGTACACACTTGACTACCCAGGGTTCCAGCCTCGCGACGGGGCTGGAACGTTTGTCAACAGGATTGACGTGGCAGTTGGAGCAACGGGAAGTGACGGCTATGTGGCGCAGCGCGTGTGGTGCGGGAATTGCAGCGGTGACGGCGATTGCCGCGGTGGCGCTGGGAGCACCGCCAGCGTTCGCGGCCGGGCAGACGTTCACGGTGACCAGCCCCGCCTTGTGCGGCGGGGCAGGCACCTTCCAGCAGGCGGTGAAGGACGCCAACGCCAGCCCGGGCAAGGACACGATCGTGTTCACGGCGGGGATGACCGCTGGGACGTCGTCGTGTGCCTCCATCCAAAGCGCCGAAGAGTTCCTGATCGTGGCCACCGAGGCCGTGGACATCGTGGGCAACGGCGCCAAGATCGTCGGACCCATGTACTGGGTCGACCCCCAAGGGCGGGTCAACAACTTCCAGCAATGCCCCGTCCGCACAGCTGGTTCCAATTGGCTCCAGAAGGCGAAGGGTGTGCTGGCGATCGGGGAGTTCGGCCAGGACAACACCGGCGTGGACGTGACGATGTCGGGCCTGTCGTTCGACAACCTTCCGGAATTGTTCCAGGCCTATGAGAAGGCCTCGTTCACCCTGGCGGACTCCAGCGCGACGAACATCATGTCGTTCAACGAGCAGTGTGAGCGCGGTGCGATCGAGGGCTGGAACGGGGCCAACATCACGCTGCGCAACGTGAGCATCACCGAGTCCTACGCCCCGGGGATGAGCACGGACGAGGGTTCACGGGACGCGTTGATCAGTGGCAGCGGTGGCAACCTCGTGCTCGATCGCGTCATCCTGGGCAACAACTGGCAGTCGCAGGCCGTGTCATGGGAGCAGGGCTCGGGCGCGGGGTCGGTGAAGATCGTGTCGTCCAAGATCATCGAGTCCGGGGGACTGCGCCTGGACGCAGCCAACTCCCAGATCGTCAACAGCGCGTTCTTCTCGCAGGGTCAGCACCCGACAGACCGGATCGTGACCAACGCCGGCGCGACGACGATCAAAGCGAGTTCCTTCTATTGGACGCGGCCGACCTGCGAAGGCACGTCCTGCGGGGTCAACGGCATGGGGTTCTGGTCGCCGATTACGGGCACCTTCGCCTTCCAGACCACGGCGATCGGCGCCAATGCGTCCTTCCCGAATTCCGGTCCGGTGCTTTTCGGTGACATCACGAAGTTCACTTCGGACACCCTCACATGGGTGCAGCAGACGGCGAACCAGCCCAACGCCGAGATTAAGGCCATCCTGCCGAACGCGATGACCACATTCCCGGGCCTCGATCCCACCGGAGGGGGCCTGTCGTGGGTGGACTTCGTGACCCCGATGCTCGGTGTGGAGCAGGCGCCAGGCGTGCTGATCGACGCGGTCCCCGACGCGCTGTGCCCCGGTGGTGCTAATGCCCTGCTCAACCCCATCGATGGTTCGTGCCTGACCCAGGATGTGCTGGGCAAGCCGCGGTGGGACGCGGGCAACGGCACCCGCAACATCGGCGCGGTGCAAACGGTGCAGTCCCCGACCCTGTCGATCGACACCTCGAAAGCGATCACCGAGACCACCGTCCCGCTGATGTGGAACCGGCCGGAGGACCCCGCTTCCGGGCCCATCGTCGGCTACAACGTCAACTACGCTCCCGCCACCGGTGGTCCGCTGCAGGTCTTCTATGTGCCCGGCGCCGGTAACCTCACCGCCACGATCCCAGGGCTCACCCCGGGAACTCCTTACGCCTTCACAGTCTCTGCGGTCAACCAGTACGAACCGGGGCCACGGTCCAACGTGGTCACGGCGACTCCGGTGGGCGAGATCGACCCGCCGGTGGTGACCGCCACGCCAGGAAGCCACGAAGTGCGTCTCTTCTGGACCGAACCGCCGCTGCGCGGCCACCCCGGGCCGTTGTCGTACTACGTGGTGTTCCGCAAGGTGGGCGAGCAGGTGTGGACCAACGGGCCGGCGGCCCTGTCCGCTCGCACCACCGTCATCACCGAACTGATCAACGGGGTCGAGTACGAGTTCGGCGTCGTCGCCACCAGCCCTGATCAGAGCCACTCGCCGGTCGTCGCGGCGGCCACCGCCACCCCGACCGGCGGCACGGGTGCCTCAGTATTCGTGCCCATCGATCCGGCCCGGGTGTACGACACCCGACGCGCCGGTCCCGGTGGCACCCCCAACCCGATCCCGGGCAACCTCGGCTCTCGCGTCATGCAGGTGGCGGACGCGATCGACATCGTGACCGGCCAGGTGGTGCAGAAGAACGTAGTGCCCGCCGGAGCCACCGCCGTGGCGTTCAACCTCACGGCCACCAACACGCACGACCGCGGGTGGTTCTCGATCGCCCCCGGCGACGCCGGCACCTACGCCGCGTCCACGGTCAACTGGCCAGGCGGCCAAGACGTGATCGCCAATGGGCTGACTGTGAAGGTCGCGGCCGACCGCACCGTGAAGGTGTTCAACGGGGCGGGGCAACCCACCGATGCCGTGTTGGACATCGTCGGGTACTTCCTGCCGCCGGGCGCCACCGGTGACGTGTTCCACGAACTCACCCCGACCCGGGTCTACGACTCCCGCGTCGCCGGACCCGGCGGCACCCCCGACCCGGTGCCCGGTGCGGGCAGCCGAGTGGTCTCGATGGCCAACGGGATCGTTCCGCCGACACCTGATGTGGTGCCGGTCGGGGCCACTGCGGTCGCCTACAACATCTCGGCCGTGGACACCTCAGCGCGCGGCTGGTTCGCAGTCACGCCGGGCAACGCGGTCACCTACCGCTCGTCCACCATCAACTGGCCGGGCGCCGGTGACGTGATCGACAACGGCCAATTCGGGATGGTGGACGCGAATCGGCAGATCAAGATCTTCAACGGCAGCACACGGGCGACCAACGTCGTCGTGGAGGTCCTGGGCTACTTCACCCCAGACGCCACGGCCGTCGACGGTAGCTACTTCCACCCGCTTGACCCCGTGCGTGCCTACGACTCCCGGGTGCCGACTCCCGACCCGGGTCCCCTGGCCGGCGGTGCTACCCGCAACGTGTCGGTGGCCAACGGCCGGAGCATCACGACCGGTGCCATCACGGTGCCGGATGTGATCCCGGTCGGTGCCGGTTCCATCGCCTACAACGTCACCGCCACCAATACCACCAGCCGTGGCTGGTTCTCGGTGACGCCGGGCGATGTGAACAACCAGGTGACGTCGTCGATCAACTGGCCCCGCGGCAACGATGTGGTGGCCAACGGCCTCACCGTGGCCATCGACGACCAGCGCACGATCAACGTGCGGTCCGGCTCCCCCAGCCAGACCGACCTCGTGATCGACCTCTACGGCTACTTCAGGTAGGTCCCGGTCGGCGGTCCTGCCGGGCGTCCCCAAGGCCCGCGGGGAGCGGCACTACGCTGGTGATCGTCGTTCGCTTCTCGATGCCGACCAAGGAGAGCCCGTGACCCGGATCATCGTCGACGTCATGCTCAAGCCCGAGATCCTCGACCCGCAGGGGCAGGCGGTGAAGGGCGCGCTGGCCCGGCTGGGGCTGGACGGTGTGGCCGATGTGCGCCAGGGCAAGCAGTTCGTGATCGACGTGGACCCGGCGCCGGACGCATCGACCATCGAGCACCTCGCCGGGACGCTGCTGAGTAACCCGGTGATCGAGGACTACCGCTGGCGTGTGGATGACGACGCCGAATCGGTCGGAGCTGCCGCGTCGACCGGGGCATCTGCATGAGTGTCGGGACCGGTCACGCTGGTGGCGCGGCCAGAGCAAGCGGGGCTCGGATCGGGGTCGTGACCTTCCCTGGCACGCTGGACGACGTCGATGCCGCCCGGGCGGTGCGGATCGCCGGTGCCGAGCCCGTGGCGCTGTGGCACGGCGATGCGGACCTGCGCGGAGTGGATGCCGTGGTGCTGCCCTGTGGTTTCTCCTAAGGGGTCTACCTGCGGTGCGGGGCCATCGCCCGCTTCGCACCGGTAATGGAGCCGCTAGTCGCGGCTGCCGAGTCGGGCCTGCCCGTGTTGGGCATCTGCAACGGCTTCCAGATCCTGTGCGAGACGCACCTGCTGCCCGGGGCGCTCACCCGCAACGAGTCGCTGCACTTCGTCTGCCGTGATCAACGGCTGCGGATCGAGAACGCCGACACCGCGTGGACCTCGGGCTTCGCGGCCGGCGATGAGATCGTCGTGCCCTTGAAGAACGGTGAGGGCCGCTACGTCGCCGACGAACACGTGCTGGATGAGTTGGAGGCCGACGGCCGCGTGGTGTTCCGCTACCTCGGCGGCAATCCCAACGGCTCGCGGCGCGACATCGCCGGGATTTCCAATGCCCGTGGCAACGTCGTCGGGCTCATGCCCCACCCCGAGCACGCTGTGGAGGACCTGACCGGGCCGGGCACCGACGGCCTCGGCCTGTTCACGTCGGTCCTGGGACAACTCGTCAGCGCCTGAGGGGTGCCGGGTCCGGGTCCGGGTCCTTCGTGGTGCCAGCCGCCCGTTGTGGTGCCAGCCGCCCCTTATTGGGCCGGGTCCGCCCGTTGTGGTGCCAGCCGCCTGTTGTTGGGCCAACCGCCTGTTGTTGGCGGGCGGATCACGCAACAACGGGCGGCTCACGCGTGATCGGTCGGCTCTGGTGCGGATGCCTGTGCCTGCCGCGAGTCGGCTCCCGACTGGGGCTTTCGGCCCTTTCGCGTCCGGTCACGCGCCTGTTCGACGTCCCTGACGATACTGGCCGGGTCCGCGAGGCGGTTCCACCAGACCCGCACCCGCTCGTAGCCGAGGTTGCCGATGCGGTCGTGTCGGATCTTGTCCTCCCAGTGGGCGGCCTCGGGGTCTCCCCGCAGGTTGTACTTGGCTCGTCCGTCGAACTCCACGACCACGGGCGCATCACGCAGTTTCAGGTCAACGCGAGCAACGAATCGACCTCGCTTGTCCAGCAACTCCACCTGCGACTCCACCTCGAATCCAGCCTGCACCAGGATCAGCCGCATCCTCGTCTCACCGACGCTCCCAGCACCCGCGTCCGCCACGGCCGCGACCCGGCGGGCCGTCGCGATCCCGGGCAGCCCCGGGGCCTTGGCCCAATTGTCGATGACGCCGGCCTGATCCAGCAGCTCCCTATTGAGCGCCGTGTCGAGCAGGGCGACGGCGTCGACGAACGGCAGCATGCGGGCACAGTCGAACACCGTCGTCGCCACGTCTGTTACCGGCAACCCCTCGACCATCGTCAGCGTGGCTGATCCCGAGCGGGCATGAGTATGGACGCCATGCCGCAGTCCGACTCTCGTCGTCGGAGAGTCGGTGCACATGTGAACCGTCGCGAGGGTCCCAGCGGGCACCGGTAGTCCATGCGCGAGCGCCGCGCTGATGTGACTCGCGGCCGCTGAGCTGTCGGCCTGACGAAGGGCGGCGCGAAGGGTGAGCAGGTGCCTGTTCTCGTCGTCCTGGGGTGCCACCAAGGCATACGCCCCTCGACGTAAGGGATGCAGCAGGCGGACGGCGGCGGCGCGTTCGGCGCTGTCGAATCGGAGTCGGCGCAGGTCCTCGGCCAGGATCACGTCGTGGCCGGCGCGGGCCAGGGCGACGAGTTCGGGTCGAAGGCGGTCCATGCGACAACTCCTGGGGTGAGGCAACTGGGAAGGCGACGCTTGGCACCATCGTCGTCGACTTCTCGTACCTTCCGCCGACGCCGTCCACAGGTGCCGTGGGCCCCATCGATCGCCCAGAGCCCAACGGTCGCGCCGGGCTGTTCCCGCGCCCGTTGTTGGCCCAACCGACCGATGTTCGATGAAGCGGTCGTCGTTGACGGGCGGCCGGCGCAACAACGGGCGGCCGGCGCAACAACGGTCGGCACGGGCAACGATGGGCGTTCGTGGCCGGAGGAGGGACGGGACCGGCCCCGCCATAGACTCGCACCTGTGACCGGAGACCTCGATACCGTCGACCGCGCAACCACCACTCCCGACGCTGAGCAGCCGTGGCGTGACCTTGGCCTCAAAGCCGACGAGTACGCCCGGATCCGCGACATCCTGGGCCGGCGGCCGTCCAACTCCGAGTTGGCCATGTACTCGGTGATGTGGTCCGAGCACTGCTCCTACAAGTCGTCCAAGGTGCACCTGCGCCAGTTCGGTGAGAAGGCCCCGGCGACCGAAGCGCTGCTGGTCGGCATCGGGGAGAACGCCGGCGCCGTCGATATCGGCGATGGCCTGGCGGCGGTCTTCAAG
>JAUPKO010000718.1 GCA_030837395.1 Actinomycetota bacterium
CTGTACCTGGACTACGACGAGGAGTCCAAGACCTACCCCTCCTTGGTCGCGTTCGAAGAGGAGAGCGGCTACACGGTCGAATACCGCGAGGACATCGAGGACAACGTCCAGTTCAACGGCAAGGTTGCCCCGCAACTGAGCAACGGCCAGGACATCGGCTACGACCTCGTCACCCCGACGGACTGGCTCGTGGCGGAGTGGATCCGCAAGGGCTACGCGGCCGAGATCACCGCCGCGAACGTGCCCAACAAGGCCAACATCCTGCCTAACCTGGCCGAGGTCGAGTTCGATCCGGGCCGCAAGTACTCGCTCACCTGGCAGTCGGGTTTCGGCGGGCTGGTCTGGAACAAGGAGAAGATCCCCAACGGCCTGACGAAGGTGGAGGACCTGTGGGATCCGGCCCTCAAGGGCAAGGTGGTCGTGCTCTCGGAGATGCGCGACACCATCGGGTTGATCATGATGAGTCAAGGGGTGGCGATCGACGAGCCGTTCACCAACGACCAGTTCATGGCGGCACTCGCGGTGCTGCAGCAGCAGGTCGACTCCGGCCAGGTGAGCCAGGTGAAGGGCAACTCCTACAAGGAGGACCTCATCAACGGTCAGGCCTACGCCGCGATCGGGTGGAGCGGCGACATCTTCCAGATCAACGCCGAGGAAGGCGACCAGTGGGGTTTCGCGCTGCCCGACACCGGCGGCACCCTGTGGTCGGACAACCTGCTGATTCCCGTCACCGCGACCAACAAGGCTGGTGCCGAGGCCCTGATGGACTACTACTACCGGCCCGACGTCGCGGCCATGGTCGCCGCCTACGTCAACTACGTGTGTCCGGTGCAGGGCGCCCAGGCCGAGATGGAGAAGATCGACCCCGAACTCGCCAAGAGCGAGTGGATCTTCCCCACCCAGGAAATCCTCGACAACTCGCAGGTCTTCCGGCCGCTCACGCCGGAGGAACAGGCCGAATACACCGAAGCCTTCGGCCGCGTGGTGCAGGGCTGACGCGTGGCCAAAGGCACAGATGTCACCAAGGCAGTGGGCGACCTGTACATCGAGCGCCTGACCAAGCGATTCGGCGACTTCGTCGCGGTGGATGACCTCACCCTGCGGGTGCCGCAAGGGTCGTTCTTCGCACTGCTCGGGCCGTCCGGCTGCGGCAAGACGACGACGCTGCGCATGGTGGCAGGACTGGAGGAGCCCACCGCCGGCCGCATCCGCATCGGCGACGCGGACATCGCCGGCCTCAAGCCCTATCAGCGTCCAGTCAACACTGTGTTCCAGAACTACGCCCTTTTCCCTCATATGGACATCTTCGAAAATGTTGCGTTCGGGCTGCGCCGCCGTGGCATCAAGGACGTGTCCGCGCAAGTCATGGAGACGCTCGAACTCATCGAGTTGGCAGGGGCGGCCAAACGCAAACCGGCGCAACTGTCCGGCGGCCAGCAGCAGCGGGTGGCGCTGGCCCGGGCGATTGTCAACCGACCCGCCGTGCTGCTGCTCGACGAGCCGCTGGGTGCCTTGGACCTGAAGCTACGCCGGCAGATGCAGTTGGAACTCAAGCGAATCCAGACCGAGGTCGGCCTCACCTTCATCCATGTCACCCACGACCAGGAAGAGGCCATGACGATGGCCGACACCGTCGCGGTGATGAACAACGGGCTGATCGAACAGATGGGCCCGCCCACGGAGTTGTACGAGTCGCCCCGCACGGCGTTCGTGGCCAACTTCCTGGGCCAGTCCAACCTGTTTCCAGCAGCCGTGCTCGAGGTCGATGGCGAGGACATCGTCCTCGAAGATGCCGACGGCACGTTCCGGATGCCGATGTCGCGGGTGGCCGACACCGTGGCCACCCAACGAGGTGCACGCGTGCTGGTGGGTGTCCGGCCGGAGAAGATCCACATCGAACGCCTGCGCGAGGCACACGAGCCGCCCGCCGACGGCAACTTCGTGGACGGCCGGGTGCGCAGCAGCAGCTTCCTCGGGGTGAGCACCCAATACGAGGTCGCGACGCCGGGTGGCGAGTTGATCGACGTATTCGCGCAGAATCTCAGCGCGCGCGACATGCTCGCCGAAGGTGATCCGGTGCGCCTGTCCTGGGCACCGCGACACGGCTTCGTGCTCAGCGGCAGCGAAGACATCAACGCGGGCGTCGAGACCGTCGACGAAGAGGCGAGCTGACCTCATGGCCATCGCAGCGGCCATCGGCGACACGATCGAGGATCAGCGACAGCCGGCCGAACCGCCGAAGAAGGGCAAGTTTGTCCCCTATCTGCTGATGCTGCCCGGTGGGTTGTGGTTGGCGATCTTCTTCTTGGTGCCGCTCGTGTCGTTGTTCCTGACGAGTCTGCAGACCCCGGTGCCAGGTGGTGATGTCGGGGAGTTCGAGCAGACCTTCCGCTTTGCCAACTACGTCGACACCCTGACCGACAGCACCTACTACATTCCGCTGTTCCGTTCGTTCCTCTACTCCGGCATCGCCACTGTGTTGGCCCTGCTCATCGGTTACCCGTTGGCCTACGCCATCGCCTTCAAAGCCGGCAAGTACCGCAACATCCTGCTGGTGATGGTCGTGGCGCCGTTCTTCGTGTCGTTCATTCTGCGGACGGTTGCGTGGCGGCAGATCCTGGCCGACGAGGGGCCGTTCGTCGGGGTGCTGAGAGCGATCGGCCTGGTGAGCGAGAC
>JAUPKO010000719.1 GCA_030837395.1 Actinomycetota bacterium
CCGGGTTGCAGTCGGAGTTGCGCAAGGTCGAGTCGCTCACGACCCGGATGGGCGACCTGCCGGTCATGTTCGAACTCGCCGAGGCCGAGGGTGACGCCGAGGCCCTGACCGAAGCTGAGACCGAGTTGGTCGCGCTGCGCCAGGCGGTGGCGGCGTTGGAGGTCCGCACGCTGCTGTCGGGGGAGTACGACGAGCGGGACGCGCTGGTCTCGATCCGCTCCGGTGCCGGGGGCGTGGACGCCGCGGACTGGGCCGAGATGCTGCTGCGCATGTACACCCGCTACTGCGAGAACAAGGGCTGGCCGGTGGAAGTGTTCGACACCTCCTACGCCGAGGAGGCCGGGTTGAAGTCGGCCACTTTCAAGGTCAGTGCGCCGTTCGCCTACGGCACATTGTCGATCGAACAGGGCACCCACCGGTTGGTGCGGATTTCGCCGTTCGACAACCAGGGGCGCCGGCAGACCTCGTTCGCCGAGGTCGAGGTGATCCCCGTGGTGGAGCAGACCGAGTCGATCGACATTCCCGATGACGAGCTGCGCATCGACGTCTATCGCTCGTCAGGCCCCGGCGGTCAAGGCGTCAACACCACCGACTCGGCCGTGCGGATCACCCACCTGCCCACGAACATCGTGGTCTCGTGCCAGAACGAACGCTCGCAGCTGCAGAACAAGGCCACCGCGATGATCGTGTTGCAAGCCAAACTGCTCGAACTGCGCCGCAAGGAGGAGCAGGCCAAGATGGACGCGCTCAAGGGTGACACCGCGGGGTCCTGGGGCAACCAGATGCGTTCCTACGTGCTGCACCCTTACCAGATGGTCAAGGATTTGCGCACCGAGACCGAGACCGGCAATGTGTCGGCGGTCCTCGATGGCGACCTCGACGAGTTCATCGAGTCGGGCATTCGCTGGCGGCGCTCCCAGGCAGGCTGAGGGGTAGTTGTCCACAGATGGCCGGGGATCTTCTCCGGTTTCGCGTGTCGGGACGTACCCTGAGGCCATGAGCGGGCCTAATGTGGCGCAGATGGGACGTGCACGCACACCTGCTGGGGTGGATGCCACCGGCGCGATCATCCGATTCCAGCACGTAACCAAGCGGCACCGTCGGCAGATGGCGCCGGCGCTGCTCGATGTCACCTGCTCCGTGCAGCCGGGGGAGTTCGTGTTCCTTGTCGGGCCTTCCGGGTCGGGCAAGTCCACTTTCATGCGGCTGATCCTGCGCGAGGACACCCCATCGGCCGGCCAGGTGATGGTCGGCGGCAGGGATGTCGCCGCCTTGCGCAGTTGGCGGGTACCCAAGTTGCGTCGCTCGATCGGCACGGTGTTCCAGGACTTTCGGCTGCTGCCCAACAAGAACGTGTACGAGAACGTCGCCTTCGCCCTGGAGGTGATCGGCCGCTCGCGGGCGCAGATCAAGGTCGCCGTACCCGCAACGCTGGACCTCGTCGGTCTTGCGGACAAGGGCGAGCGCCGACCGCACGAACTCTCCGGCGGCGAGCAACAGCGGGTGGCGATCGCGCGCGCCTTCGTCAACCGCCCGAGCATCCTCATCGCCGACGAACCGACCGGCAACCTGGACCCGGCGTCCTCGATCAGCATCATGCGACTGCTCGACCGCATCAACCGCACGGGCACCACTGTGGTCATGGCCACCCACGACGCGGCCATCGTCGACCAGATGCGCAAGCGGGTCATCGAACTCGACGAGGGTCGGGTGGTGCGCGACCACGTCCGCGGCGTCTACGGGAGTTACCGGTAGCACTCATGAGAATCCGATTCATCACCTCCGAGGTCTTCGCCGGACTATTCCGAAACGTCACCATGACCTTGGCGGTCATCCTGACTGTGGCCGTGTCGCTCACGCTGTTCGGCACCGGCCTGCTGGTGCGCGCGCAGGTCGACACCATGAAGGACTACTGGTACGACAAGGTCGAGGTGTCGGTGTTCCTGTGTGGGGAGAACTCGGACTCCGGAGCCTGCGCCGGCCCGATCACTGCGACTCAGCGGGACGAGTTGCGCACCGCGTTGGAGCAGTCGTCGCTGGTCGACGAGGTCTACTACGAGTCCTCCGACGAGGCCTTCTCCCGCTTCCA
This sequence comes from Actinomycetota bacterium, assembly GCA_030837395.1. Taxonomy (GTDB): domain Bacteria; phylum Actinomycetota; class Actinomycetes; order S36-B12; family UBA10799; genus JACJWR01. The sequence goes on from JAUPKO010000719.1 coordinate 2,090, forward strand.
GGAGCAGTTCGCCAACTCCCCGATCCTGGAGAACGTCACCCCGGCAGCCCTGCCGGAATCGTTCCGGATCAAGCTCGTCAACCCTGAGGACTACCCCGTGCTGGCGGACTCGCTGTCGCAAGCGGCCGGGGTCGAGGTGGTGCGCGACCAGAAGCGTTTGCTCGACAACTTCTTCACCCTGCTCAATGGGCTGCAGGCGCTGGCGCTGGGTATCGCGGCGGCCATGCTCGTTGTGACGGTGCTGCTGGTGGCCAACACCATGCGGGTGTCCGCCTTCAGCCGTCGACGTGAGACCGGGATCATGAAGCTCGTCGGCGCCAGCAACTACTACATCCGACTGCCGTTCCTGCTTGAAGCGGCCATCGCCGCGGGAATCGGCGGGATCATAGCCTGCGGAGCCCTCGTCAGTCTCAAGGTTTTCCTTATTGACCGGGTCCTCGCCCCAACTTTCCAGTTCACCGCATTTATCGGCTGGGAAGATATCAACAGAGTTCTTCCAATCGTCCTCGCGACCGGAATTTGTTTGGCAGTCTTGGCAGCGTTCTTCGCTATTAGGAGATACCTGAAGGTCTAGTGCCGCGGTGCTGGCCGTCAGGTGGCAATGTCCCCGACGCCAGGAGGCCGCATGTTCCGCCCCAACTCGCGAGTGATTGCGACGATCGTCGCCGCAACCGTCTCTGGGGCGGTGATGGCGACGATGGCACCAGCAGGGGCTTCGGCTCCGGTTGCGCCGGCGGAGATCGACATCTGGGGTGCGATGGCGAGCACCAGCGATCAACTCGACCAACTGTCGCAAGACGTGGTGGCTGCGCAGGAGGCGT
>JAUPKO010000078.1 GCA_030837395.1 Actinomycetota bacterium
CGCCAAGACCCACCACCCACGTGCGCGACTGCGTCGATCCGTCGTCACTGGCGGTGGTCGCGGCCACAATGCTCAGATCGCCCACCTGGATCGCCGACGCGCTGGTCGACATCGGCAGGGCAACCAACAATGCGGCCAAGCCGGCCCCACGGGCGATTCGACCGAACATGCGGCCGACCCCGGCGTTCATCATCTCGACCATGAAACCTCCTCGATGCGATGCACTCTCCCGGCCAGCAGCAGGGCCCAACGTCGCGACGATAGCCCTGATTTCGTCCGAAGGCTGATCACCCGGAAACCGCAACTTCGACGCCCCGGCTCAACTCCGCATTGATCTCGGCGGATTCACGTGCGAGAAGGTGACAACGACAGGCCACGAGCAGGCCACCCTCGAAATGCAGATGCGCCGGTCGACGCGGCCTGGATCAGTTCCACCCTTTGGTCATGCGAAGCTCGAACTCCTTGAAGCAGTGGGAGTCTCCGTTTAGCTTGCCCGTGAACTCGGCGCGTGCCAGGGCGGATTCGTAGTGGTGCACGGTGCCGACGCCGTAGTACTTGGAGTGGTAACTCACCGACAGCCAGGGGCTCGACCAGGCCGGGTTCTCGGCATCGACTTCGATGGCCTCGAGCATGCTGTTCTCCCGGGCGTCCTCGGCGCTGCGGAAGATGCGCAGTTGAACGTCGCCCACGTCGCCGAAGTCGCCCGAGTAGGACGTGGCCTCGCCTGGCAGACGTCCGGTCCAGCTAGCAGGTTCGGGCCGCGACGATCGCAGCCCGTTGACCCTCGTCGAGAATCTTGACCACCTCACGGGTGGTGACGCCCGATGCCCGCGCCGCCCGTGGCAGGAACCATTCGAAGACCTCGTCGCGGCGCCTGCGGCCCATATCGCGCAGCACCCAGCCGATGGCCTTGCGAATGAAGAACTCCCCCTCCCCCAACATCGCGTCGGCATAACCGAAGAACCTGCTCGGGTTGCCCTCCGCCGTGCGTACCACCGGCAACTGCGACAGCAGCGCCGCCCGTCGAAGCCAGAAGTCCTGGTCAACTGCCCATCGATCAAGCACAGAGCCGGCTTCCTGGCTGGGCTCCACGCGGCAGATCCACCCCACCACATTGATCGCCAACGGGTCCACCAACGCCCAGGTCTGTGCCTGCTGCAGCATCACCCCGCACGTCGGGAGGTCCCCATCGCGCAACTTCCGACGGCGCGCGACCAGGACTTCGACCGCTGCAGAGCGTGACTCGTAGACGGGGCTGTCCCACAGCGCAGCCGCAGCTGCCATCACCTCGTCGTGGTCGCTGATGGCTTCGGCACGCAGCCAGGCCTTGGTCAGGGCGCGCACCTGTGGCACGGGGACGCCGTAGTGCTGCAACGCACTCTTGAGGTAGGCACGTTCGCGCGACGCCCGCTCAGGGATACCCGCGACGGCCAACTGCTCGAGCAGCCGCTCGGCTGCTGTTTGCGCCTCCCGCTGGTTCGTTGCTGCCATAGCACCCGACCGTAGTCAACTGCTTCGAATGTGGAGGCGCCAGTCGCGCCAGTCGAACCTGCGGGCCGATGCCATCGTGCATGCGGTGCCAAGTGCCACCTGAGTCACTGCGTCGGGATGAACCCCTGGTCCAGGTTCCAGGGCTTGATCGGACTGTTGAGCACGAGCCACGTCTCGATGTCCTTCATCCAGCCGGTGAGCACCAAAACACCGATCACCACGAACACCGCCCCCAGCCCGCGGCGGAACCAGCCATGGGGATCAGCGGCCCAACGCGCTCCTGCGACCGCGCGACGGCCAAGGATGGCGATCATCAGCAACGTGCCTGACAGGCCGATCACGTAGGCCAACAGCAACACCATGCCGTAGCCGAAACTAGCCGGCAGCACCGTGACGATGACGTAGCCGTACAGCGGGCTGCACGAGGTGAAGACCGGCCCCAAAGCGGCACCGGTGAGCACTTGTCCGGCAACTCCGGTACGTCCGCGCGCAGCCTGCAGCCGAGCGTTGGACCGCCCCTGCAGATTCATCGCCATGCTCAGCTTCTCCCACACCTGCGGGAACAGGGCGAACACCCCCAGGCCGATCAGCAGCACACCGGACACCCACTCCCAGACGTAAGGAGGAATCCCGATGAGCGCAGTCGAGGCCTTGAGCACCAGGGTGAACACGATGATCGACACGCCAAGGGACACCGCGATGATGACCGGACCCCGATACCGCTGCACGGCGGTCGCCTGGCGGGTCGCCAGGGCGACCGAACCCCCCGTGGCCAAAGGCTGATCCGCCACGACGGATCCACCCACGATCACCGGCAGCAGCGGCAGCACGCAAGGCGCAAGAGTGGTCAGAACACCAGCAACAAAGGCGCCCAGGATCGCGATCACGACGCCAACTGATCGCTGATCGCCGCGGCGTCCGTGCTCCCAGTCCACTTCGCCAGTTGTACCCCCTGCGGGTCGATCTGGACGAACGTGTGCTGCGTGGTGACCCCGTACTGCGAGCGCAGGTCGGTGCTGTCGTCGAAGTCCACGCTCACCACCGTCAGTCCGGCCGGCACGGGCTCGGAGGTCAGGTTGGCCACGGTGGTCTGGCACGTCGGACACCAACTGGCGTTGAAGAACAGCACCACATCGGTGCCCGCAAAGGCCGCCGGGTCGGCCTCGTAGTCGGCGTACGTGACGTATGAGCCGGCCGCTGCCGGCGCGTTCGCCGCGGACCCGTCCGCCGCAGAGGCCAGCGGTGCCTCGGCGGCGGACGTGGAGCTGGCGGCAGGAGCTGACGCGGCGGCGGGAGACGACGCCGCCGGTAGCGGACTGGCGACCGATTCCGCGCCGGCATCGCTGCCGCACCCGGACACCACGGCCAAGGCAGCAATCCCGCCGACGAGCACAACGGACATGCGGATTCGGGCACCTCTGTGACTTCTCGAATGATCCATGCCGCAAGCACACCTCACCAGCGGTCCCAGCGCCAGCACCCTTGGCATTACGGGATTCTTACGGCACGTCACGAGCCGTGCCATGGGGCACTAGCCGTGGCCTACCCTCATGTCTGTGGGCGGCATCCTGGTGGTCGACGACGACGAGACCGTCGGTGACGTGGTGTTGCGCTACCTCGCCCGGGAGGGACTTGCCGGGCGGCAGTTGACCCTGGGAGCGGACCTGTTGGCTCTCATCACCGCGGACCCGCCGGACCTGCTCGTGCTCGATGTCATGCTGCCAGACGCGGACGGTATCGAATTGTGCCGCAGCGTCCGCATCAGCTTTCCGGAGTTGCCCCTGATCCTGCTCACGGCCCGAACTGCGGAGGAGGACCGAATCGCGGGATTGTCCGCCGGCGCCGACGACTACGTGATGAAGCCTTTCAGCCCGCGCGAACTCGTCCTGCGAATCAAGTCGGTGCTGCGCCGAGCAGGGGCCGAACCAGCTACCTCGGCACCGGATTCACTACCCATCTGGCGCGACGACCATCTCGTGCTCGACACCGCGGCCCGATCCGTGACGGTCGATGGCGGCGAGGTCGCCCTGACCGCGCGGGAGTTCAGCCTGCTGTGCCACTTCGTGCGCCACGGCGGTGAGGTGCTCTCACGTCGGCAACTGCTCACCGATGTGTGGCAATGGGACTTCGGTGACGAGTCCACGGTCACGGTGCATGTGCGTCGGCTCAGGGAGAAGGTCGAAGCCGACCCGGCACGGCCGCAGCGGCTGGTGACCGTGTGGGGTGCGGGCTACCGCTGGGACCCGGTGGGCAAGCAGTCGTGGACAGCGTAGGTTCGGTCGGGGTCGCCGCCGGGGCCGCAGCCATGAGCGGAGCGGTTGGCTTGGCCGCTCTGGTTGCGGTGAGCCGCCGTTCGGTGGCGTGGTCGGTGCGGCTGTCGCCGCTCGTCGCGGTGGCAAGCATCGCGGCGGGGGTGTGGGCGGCGAGTTCAACGATGCTGCTGGAGCCGTCCCAGGTCCGGGTCATGGGGTGGGTGCTGCTTGTCTCCACCCCTATCGCGGTCCTGTTCGGCGCTCTGGGCGGGCGCAGGGTCGCCGACCTGCAATCCCACGCCGCCGAGCTTGCCGCCGCCCGAACACGGGACAAGGTCGCCGAGGATCGGCGCCGGGAGTTGATCTCCTGGCTGAGCCACGATCTGCGCACGCCGCTGGCACGCATGCGGGCGCTCACCGAGGCCTTCGAGGACGGGCTCGCGCCAGCCGACTACCCGACGGTGATGTCACGCGAAGTCGATCGTTTGGCCACCATCGTTGACGACATCGCCACCTTGTCGCAGGTCCAGGCCAACCCCCGCGCGAGCAGGGTCGAACCCGTGGACCTGGCCGACTTGGTCTCGGACTGTGTGGCCAGCAGCCAGGCCCTCGCACAGTCCAAGGGGGTCGAATTGACCCTTTCGGCCCCTGGCGTCGTGCTGGTCTGGGCAGACCCGCGACAACTCGGTCGCGCGATCGAGAACCTGCTCGTCAATGGGATCAGGCACACCCCCGCCGTAGGAATCGTCAGTGTTGAGGTTGCCTCCAGCCCCACCCTGGCTACTGTCCACGTTCAGGACCAGTGCGGCGGCATCCCGGTCGCCGACCTCCCACGGGTCTTTGAGCCAGGTTGGCGTGGCACCACCTCACGCACACCCGGTGACGCCGGGGCAGGTTTGGGACTGGCCATCGCGCAGGGGATCGTCGCCGGGCACGGAGGCTGCGTCGCAGTCGCCAACAGCGGCGCCGGTTGCACGTTCACGATCGACTTGCCGATCGGGACCTGAACCTCCGCCAGCTGATGTTCACACGAACCCTGCGGGGCGGCAGGTGCGGCGGTCAATCCTTGTCGCCACCGCCGCCCCAGATCCCGACTTTGGTCCCCAGGCGTGAGAACCACAGGAGCAGGACCACAACGGCGAGCACAATGATGACGATCGAGGGGATCATCGCTCCGCCGCCCCAATCCGCCTCAGTGACCGGAGTGACCTGAACAGCGTCATGCACGAGGTTGAACAGCACGCCCATGATCGCCACTGCGGCCAGCACGAGCAACGCGCCGCCCACCTCGCGTGCTCGGGACACCTGATCCTTGGGTGCGAGCCACCACTCGAGCCATCTGGATAGCACCGCCACAACGGGCCACCCGAGGATGCCCACACTGAACACGTTGCCGATGAAGTTGCCAGCCGGGATCGGCAGCCAATCCAGATAGGGATTGAGAAAGAGGATTTCCAACATCACGATCGGGTACAGGCCCAGCAGGATGATGTAGTTCATCTTCCAAGGAGGTGCCGAACTGTCGTCTTTTGAGCCGAACTTGAACCAACTCGCGAAGCCCGAACGGGCAGCTCTGACCTCGGATTTCTCGACGAAGGCGTCAGCATCGACCACTAATGCTTGGCGTTCCGGCGATGCCAGCCAGTCGTCGAGGTGCTTGGGCGAATCGAACCGCAGCATCGTGACCCAACTGTCCTGGAAGCCCTCCACCGGCGGCTGCAATTCACAGCCGAGGTA
>JAUPKO010000720.1 GCA_030837395.1 Actinomycetota bacterium
CACAACTACGCCGACGCGCTTCCCGCCGCGTGGCAGCAGATACTTGCGCCATGACTGACGCGCGCGTGGTGCTCAAGGATGACCTGCTCGACGGCCAGGTGCTGCGACTGCTGGGGGCGGCGCCCTATGGCGGGGCGGACGTTGGCGAGGTGCTGACGGCCGCCCGGATGATCAAGGGCACGGACCTGGACAGCTGGTTCGAGGCCTGGACGTCGCTGGCTGATCGCGTGGCGAAGTTGGGCGCTGCGAGCGAGCAGGCCGGCGATCACGAGTCCGCGAAACTGGCGTACCTGCGAGCCAGCAACTACTACCGCACGGCAGGTCTGATGCTCATGGGCCTGCCGGTGGATCCGCGCCTGGGTGAATCGCTGCACCGCTGCCGCGATGCCTTCCGGCGCGGGGCGGCGCTGATGGTGCAGCCACCGGAGATCGTCGAGATTCCCTTCGAGGGCACGACCTTGCCGGGCTACTTCTTGCGCGTTGACGCCGATGCCACGCCACGGGCCACGGTGATCACGATCGGCGGTTACGACAGCGTCATGGAGGAGCAGTACTTCTTCAACGCGGCGGCGGCATTAGCCCGCGGCTACAACGTGCTGATGTTCGACGGGCCGGGCCAGGGCACGGTGCTGGTCGACCAGGGCCTGCCCATGCGGCCGGACTGGGAGTCGGTCATCACACCGGTGGTGGATTACGCCTTGACCAGGGACGATGTGGATCCGGCTCGGTTGGCACTGGTGGGGCTGAGCCTCGGGGCGTACCTGGCGCCTCGCGCGGCGAGCGCCGAACACCGCCTGGCGGCCTGCGTGGCGGACTGCGGAACATACGACATGTACGCGGGTTTCCTCGGACGCCTGCCGGGGCCGCTTCGCAAGGGCTACGAGGCGGGCAACAAGCTCGAAGTCAGCGCCGTGCGGGAGATGCTCGGATCGTTGGCCAAGAAGCCCACAGCCGGGTGGGCGTTGCGCCGCGGCATGCAGGTGCACCACGTGGACTCGCCACTGGCGTACGTCCAGGCGATGAAGCCGTATTCGCTGGTGGGTCGCGCCGAGCACATCACCTGCCCCACCTGGGTGTGCAACGCCGAAGGCGACGACATCAGCGCGTCAGCCTCCGATCTGGTGGCGGCGTTGACGTGCCCGCACGAGTTCGTCACCTTCACCGAGGCCGAGGGGGCTGCGGCGCACTGCGAATCGGGGGCGCGGACCCTGTTCCACGCTCGGTTGTTCGGCTGGCTCGACCCGATCCTGCAACCGCGCAGTTGACGCCGCCCGTGGGCTGACCCGGCCGTTGGCCCCCTCGGTTCGCCGCACCGACGCCGTGCCGCCTACGACAGCGGCTGCGGCTGCGGCTGCGGCTGCGGCTGCGGCGGAGCCTGGGTGCACGCAGTGGTGGCAGCATCAGCGGAGTTTGTGCCGGCAAAACGATCCCCGAGCCACTGCAGCACCACCGGGGCGTCGACGGATGCCGACTGCAAGTGCGCAGTCATGCCTGTCGCCAGCGCCTCGATCGACGTGCCCGTGGGGTTCGGACCGACGATCCACAGCATCCGCAGGTTGGCCCCGGCGGCGCACCACTGCTGCTGCAGTTGCGCGGTCGTGCTGGCCAGGACGATCTTGTCGTTGGTGGTCTGCCCCACCAGCACCGGCACTGATGGGTCGAATGACGGGGTCTGGACGGTCATCATGTTCTGCCAGTCCGGGTTGGTGGTGATGGCGTTGTTGAAGAACTGCCGGCCGGTGAACTGCTGGATCGCGGCAGGCTCGACGGCCTTGGTGACGCACTTCTGCGCGATGTCCGGCCCTTTACTGGCGCCATCATCGGTGGTGACCGCTGAGGCCAGCAGTGCGCTGTTGGTGGACGGCCAGGCGATGACCACCTCCGGGCCCAGCACCCAGGCGACCAGTTGGTTCCACTGCTTGCCCACCAGGCTGACCATCTCGGCGGCGGGGTCGGAGGCGGCGACGCCGACGAGGGTGAGTTCAGGGGCGTAGGTGGTGCTCAGTTGGCCGGTGAACAATGAGGCGTGGCCGCCCTGGGACTGGCCGTAGACCGCGTAGGTGGTACTCGCTTGGGACTGCGGGAGGTTGCGGGCGGCGCGGACGGCGTTGATGGTGTCGAAGGCCTCGGCTGGTCCGATCAGGTACTGCAGCGGCAACTGGGCAGGGTCACCGCTGGCCGTTGTGGTGCCCAGGCCCGCATAGTCGGTGGCGGCGACGACCCAGCCGTTAGCGAGCATGTTGAGCACGAAGCCGGACGACGACGTGGGCGCCGAGGTCGCGGTGACCGGTGCGATGTCGCTGTAGCCGGTGCGCGAGGGGGCGCAGTCGGTGCCCATGCCGACCGTGCCGTGGTCCCAGGCAACCACTCGCCTGCCATCGGCGGGTGCGGCCGCAGTTGGGACGAACACCAGCCCGGAAGCCAGCCGCGGTGTTGTCTGCTGGCCCGGTTGGTAGGGCTGGCTGCTGTCGGTCTGGGCCTCTGTGACGTACAAGATGCGGTAGGCGGCGCCCACGCCCGCGAGGTTGGGAATGTCGGTGCGTTGCTGACACCGCACGACGGTGCCCACGGGGCCGGCGGGCGCGCCGGCAGGCAGGGTGTAGAAGTCGTCGACGCTGCCGGTGAAGTCACACGGGGCACTGCCCGATGGGGCCGGGGCAGCCGCGGCGTCCGTGTTGTCCTGGGTCGTACCCGCAGTGACCGCGTCCGTTGCACTCGGTGACCCGCCAGCCGTTGGCGGGCCACCCGCATCGTCGAGTTCCGCCTGCGCCCCACAGCCGGCGACCACCAGTACCGCAGCGGCCACGGCCGCCCACCGCCACATCCCAACCATGACGATCCACCTTTCACACCCTGACTCTTTGCATCCTAGGCCTTAATCGGACGGTGTCCCACCTTCCACTCCCGACCTGCCGCCCGGGGTTGCACGGGGCACGGCCGGCCGGGCGGATTTCGGGTGATCACCACTATGGCCCTGTGCCGATGTCC
>JAUPKO010000721.1 GCA_030837395.1 Actinomycetota bacterium
CCGGCGATCGACCCGCCGTTCCAGACCCGCAGCGACTACGACATCTTCCAGACCCTCGGCCGCAAAGTGTCCGACCTCGCCGTCGGGCACCTGGACACCCGCACCGACGTCATGAGCATCCCGCTGCTGCACGACACCCCGGACGAGATGGCCGTGCCTGGCGGAGTCGTGCACGACTGGAAGACCGGCGAGGTCGACTTGATCCCCGGGGTCACGGCACCCAAGTTCATCACCGTTGAGCGCGACTACACCGCGATCGGGGCCAAGATGTCGGCCCTCGGGCCCCTGCTGGACACGGTGGGCACCGTCACCAAGGGCGTGGCGGTGAAGACCGCCCCCGAGGTCGAGGCCATCGCCAAGACCAACGGTGTGATCCCGGACGGTCCGGCCGCGGGCCGGCCGGCGCTGGTCACCGCGCAGCAGGCCTGCGAGGCGATCCTGGCGCTGTCCGGCACCACCAACGGCCGCGTCGCGGTGGAGGGCTTCCGGCACCTGGAGGCCCGCACCGGCCAACGCCTGGCCGACCTCGCCGAGGACCACGAGGGCAAGCGGATCACCTTCCCGGACACCCAGGCCCGCCCGGTGCCGGTGATCACCAGCCCCGAGTGGTCCGGCAGCGAGCACGGCGGCCGACGCTACACCGCCTTCGCCATCAACGTCGAGCGGCTCAAGCCCTGGCACACCCTCACCGGCCGCCAGCACCTGTTCCTCGACCACGACTGGATGACCGAGATCGGCGAGCAGTTGCCGACCTTCCGGCCGCCGCTGAACATGCACCGCATCTTCGGCGATCAGGGCACCGGCCAGGGTGCGGAGGTGACAGTGCGCTACCTCACGCCGCACTCCAAGTGGTCGATCCACTCCGAGTACCAGGACAACCTCTTCATGTTGTCGCTATCCCGCGGCGGGCCCGAGATTTGGATGAGTCCGCAGGACGCCGACTCAATCGGGGTGAAGGACAACGAGTGGATCGAGGCCTACAACCGCAACGGTGTGGTGGTGGCCCGGGCTGTGGTGTCGCACCGGATGCCCGCCGGGACGGTCTACATGTACCACGCCAAGGACCGCACCGTGGACGTGCCCAAGGCCGAGCTGTCGGGCCTGCGCGGCGGCATCCACAACTCCCTGACGCGACTGATGATCAAGCCGTCGCACGTGATCGGCGGCTACGCCCAACTGTCGTTCTTCATGAACTACCTCGGGCCGACCGGCAACCAACGCGACGAGGTCACTGTGATCCGCCGCCGCTCCCAGAAGGTGGACTACTGATGAAGGTCATGGCCCAGATGGGCATGGTGATGAACCTCGACAAGTGCATCGGCTGCCACACCTGCTCGGTCACGTGCAAGCAGGCGTGGACCAACCGGGCGGGCGTGGAGTACGCCTGGTTCAACAACGTCGAGACCCGCCCCGGCCAGGGCTACCCGCGCACCTACCAGGACCAGGAGAAGTGGCGCGGCGGCTGGGTGCGCACCAAACGCGGCAAACTCAAGTTGCGCGCGGGCAGCCGGTTCCACCGCCTCACGCAGATCTTCTCCAGCCCCAAGATGCCCGAGCTGCGCGACTACTACGAGCCGTGGACCTACGACTACGACACCCTGATCTCGGCCCCGCTCGGCGAGCACACGCCGGTCGCGCGACCCAAGTCGCTCATCACCGGCAAGGACATGAAGATCGAGTGGTCGGCCAACTGGGACGACGACCTCGGCGGCGGCCCCGAGTTGGCCCCGGCGGACCCGGTGCTGAAGAAGATCAAGGACGAGGTGGGTGACCGTGTCAAGCTCGAGTTCGAGCAGGCGTTCATGTTCTACCTGCCGCGCATCTGCGAACACTGCCTCAATCCCGCCTGCGTCGCGTCGTGCCCCTCGGGTGCGATGTACAAGCGCAGCGAGGACGGCATAGTGCTGGTCGATCAGGACTCCTGCCGCGGCTGGCGGATGTGCATCACCGGCTGCCCCTACAAGAAGGTCTACTTCAACCACCGCACGGGCAAGGCCGAGAAGTGCACGATGTGCTACCCCCGGCTGGAGGTCGGCTTGCCCACGGTGTGCTCGGAGACGTGCGTGGGCCGGCTGCGCTACCTGGGGCTGTTCCTCTACGACGCCGATCGCGTCACCGAGGCCGCGGCGACGGAGAACGAGCAGGACCTCTACGCCGCGCAACTGGACCTCTTACTGGACCCGCACGACCCCGCGGTGCAGGCGGCCGCGACCCGCGACGGCATCCCGGCGGACTGGCTGGAGGCGGCCAAGCAGTCGCCGGTCTACCGGCTCGCGTGCGAGTTCAAGGTGGCGCTGCCGCTGCATCCGGAATACCGCACGATGCCGATGGTCTGGTACATCCCGCCGTTGTCGCCGGTGGTCGACGCCCTGCGCGACACCGGCCATGACGCCGAGGCCGCCGGCAACCTGTTCGGTGCTATCCGCTCGCTGCGCATCCCGGTGGAGTACCTCGCGGAACTGTTCACCGCCGGCGATGTCGCACCGGTGGTGGACTCGCTGGACAAACTGGCAGCCATGCGGGCCTACATGCGCGATCACAACCTCGGCCGTCCTGCTGACCCGTCGATCCCGGCAGCGGTGGGCATGACCGAGGAAGCGGTGTACGACATGTACCGCCTGCTGGCCATCGCCAAGTACGAGGACCGCTACGTGATCCCGACGGCCTTCGCCGAGACCGGCGCCCAGCTGGAGGAACTGGCCTGCTCGCTGGACTTCGACGGCGGGCCGGGGCAGTACTCCTCCGGCTCGTTCGGCGAATCCTCCGGGCGGCCGGTGCCGGTGGCGGTGGAGACGTTCCACGCGCTGCAGCAGCGTCAAACGACCGAGCAGATGGTCGCACCCGGCTCGGCCGGGCAGGTCAATCTGCTCAACTGGGACGGAGCCGGCGTGCCGCTGGGCATTCCCACCGTCCCGCCGAAGCAGGAGGCCGGACAATGACCGATTCAACCGCCGTCGCACGGCTGGCCGCGTCGTGGCTGCTGACCTACCCGGACGAGGCGCTGCTGGCCCGACTCGACGACATCCACACCGCCGTCCAGACGCTGCCGAAGGGCAGCCGGGTACCGCTGCTCACCTTTCTCGATCACGTCGCCGACACCCCACTACTCGCACTGCAACAGCACTATGTGGCGATCTTCGACATGCGTCGCCGGGCCTGCCCGTACCTGACCTACTGGACCGACGGCGAGACCCGCAACCGGGGCATGGCGCTGGTGCGGTTCAAGGAGGCCTACGCCGAGGCCGGCTTCGCGATCGCCGACACCGAACTGCCCGACCACCTCGCCGTGGTGCTGGAATTCGCCGCCGTCGGTGACCGCCTCACCGGCGACGCCCTGCTGGCCGAACACCGCGGCGCCATCGCCCTGCTGCAACAAGCCCTGGCCAAGATGGACTCGGCCTACTCGCACGTGCTCGACGCGGTCATGGCCACGTTGCCGGCGCTCACGCCCGACGTGGTCGAACGGATGCGCCAGCTGGCCGCCAGCGGGCCACCCGTCGAGCAGGTCGGCCTTGAGCCCTTCCCCACCTCACCAACCCTGATCGAGATCGGAGCCCGGCGATGACCGAGTCCCTGACCGCCTCCCAAATCCTGCTCTGGGCGGTCCTGCCGTACGTCACGATCGCCGTGTTCGCTGTGGGGCTCGTGTGGCGCTACCGGTACGACAAGTTCGGTTGGACCACCCGCAGCAGCCAACTCTACGACCGCAAACTGCTGCGGATCGCCAGCCCGCTGTTCCATATCGGCATCTTGGCGGTGCTCATGGGCCACGTGGTGGGACTGCTGATTCCGGAGCAGTGGACCGACGCGGTGGGCGTGAGCGAGTCGATGTACCACCTCATGGCGGTGGCACTAGGTGCCGTGGCCGGGGCGGCGACGCTGATTGGCATCGCGCTGTTGGTGTACCGCCGCCGAACTGTGGGGCCGGTGTTCTCGGCCACCACCCGTAACGACAAGGTGATGTACATCTTCCTGGTAGCCGCCATCTGCCTGGGTGTGGTGGCCACGCTGTCCGGCGCCGGGGTGCTGGGCGAGGGCCACAACTACCGCGAGGACGTCTCGGTGTGGTTCCGCTCGATCTTCCTGCTCAACCCGGAGCCGGCCCTCATGGTTGAGGCGCCGATGGCCTTCAAGGTGCACGCGGTGGCGGGCATGATGCTGTTCATCGTGTGGCCGTTCACCCGGCTGGTGCATGCCTTCAGCGCGCCGCTGGGGTACGTCTTCCGGCCGTACGTGATCTACCGCGACCACGGCGACTCCGGCACCCCCGGCCACCGTGCCCCGCGGCCGGGGTGGGAGAAGATCGGACAGTGAGCGTGGACTCGTCGTCGGGATCGAGGCCGGGCCCTGCGGTTGGCGATCAATCCAGCGCCGTTGCCGCGGAGGGGTCCGGACCGGTTGCCGACCACGGAACCGCCGCTAAGCCCCCGGCCACTCCCCGATCCGCCCGACGTCGACGCACGTGGACGTCCTACATCCCGCCGCAGCACGGTGCGTGGGCGTTCCTGGTGGTGCCGTTGGTGGTCGGCTTCACGACCGCGGCGTTCAGTTGGGTCGCGATGCTGTTCGCTGCTGCGTGGATCGTGGCCTACCCGGTGGGGTACTTCGGTGGCCGGGCGCTGGCGACGCGAATCCGGCGGGGCTCGTGGACCCGGCTGGCCCGCCGGGAGGCCGGACGCGCGGTGCCGTGGGCGCTCGTGCTGGTGGTGCTCGGGCTGCCCCTAGTGGTACTGCGGCCGTGGCTGGTGGCCGTGGCCGTGGTGGTCGCGGCGATCTGGGGATTGTCGCTGCTGATCACCCTGCGGGACTCGGAACGAGCACTGGCGAACGACGTGGTGCTGGTGCTGCTGTCCGTCGTGGCGGTGCCGACGGTGTGGGCGATCAGCGCTGCGGCACCCGGCGTGTGGCCCGAGCTGCCGCCGGTGCCGGTGGCCGTGTGGTGGGCGACGGCAGCCACCGGGGTGTTCCTGTTCGGCACGGTGCTGCACGTCAGGTCGCTACTGCGCGAGGCGGGGAATCGCCGGTTCCACTGGCTGAGCGTGGGCTACCACGTGTTGGCGCTGGTGGGGTTTGCGTTGATCTCACCGTGGTGGGTGGTGGGGTTCGCGCCCGCGCTGGGTCGGGCGGTCGCGCTTCGGCCGGGACTTCGTCCGGCGGTGATCGGCGGCATCGAGTCGGTGATCTCGCTGTGCTTCGTCATCGCCGCGGTGTTGGCGGGCTGACCTCTCCGGCTCCCGAGGGACCGGCCCCG
>JAUPKO010000722.1 GCA_030837395.1 Actinomycetota bacterium
CCCATGGCACCGACATGGCGCCTTACCTAAGCCTCGCCGACCAGAACCGGCTGGTAGTCACGCTCCCAGACACCTCAACACAAATGGGGATCTCTGCGGCGCTCGGGGCGCTCGACGACAAGATCGAGTCGAATCGAACGCTACAAGCGCTGGCGGAAGCTCTGGGCAGCGCAGTTCTGGAGTCCGTTCTGGAACCAGACGTTTATGGGTTCCCCGAATACGCGGCCGACCATCGACTTGGTGATGTGATTTCTGTACTCGAAACCGGCTCACGACCGAGAGGAGGAGCTTCCGTCGGCTGCGCCGGTGTCGTGAGCCTCGGCGCTGAGAGCGTCCAGTCGGCGGGCGTCACCACCACTACCAGTTTCAAGACTGTTCCCCACGAATACGCAGAGTCGATGCGTCGCGGCAGATTGGAGGACGAGGATGTGTTGGTCTACAAAGACGGTGGAACTCCCGGAAACTTCACGCCGCATGTCAGCGCGTTCGGACACGGGTTCCCAGTACGTGCGGCGGTAATCAACGAGCACGTTTACCGTACGCGTGCACGAGCTGGTGTGTCCCAGGGTCTCCTCTATTGGGTACTACGTTCCCCGTGGATGGATCAGGAGATGAGGAAACGGGGCACCGGCGTCGCCATCCCCGGGCTGAACAGTTCAAATTTTCGTGATCTCCCCTGGCCCCGCCTCAGTGATGAGCAGGTCGCACTGTTGAATGCGAAACTATCTCCTCTGCTCACTTCGCTGCTCTATTTGGGTACTCAAAATAGAACTCTGGCAACGCTCCGTGATGTCCTTCTCCCCGAGCTGCTTTCGGGCCGTATCCGGGTCCCTGAAGCCGAAGATGCCGTCGCGGAGGTGATCGCATGAGTGCAGTCGACGAGTCCGTCGTCGAGGAAGCCGCGCTTGAATGGCTGGCGCAACTCGGGTACGCCCGTGTCCACGGCCCCAACATCGGGCCCGGTGGACCGGAACAGGAGCGGGACACCTTCGAGCAGGTCTACCTGTTCGGCCGGCTGCGGAATGCGCTGCGGCGCATCAACTCCGAAGTCGACGCCGACATCATCGAGGCGGCGATCAAGCGGCTGCAGCGGGCCGAATCCCAAAGTCTCATCGACGAGAACGCCCGCGTCCACAAGCTGATCACCGACGGGGTGCCGGTGGAATACCGGGCCGGCGACGGGTCGGTGCGCACAACCAGCGTGCAGCTGATCGACTTCGACGACCCCGGCGCCAACGACTGGCTCGCCGTAAACCAGTTCACGGTCGTCGAGGACGGCAAGACCCGCCGTCCCGACGTACTGGTGTTCGTCAACGGGCTGCCGCTGGCGCTGATCGAGTTGAAGAACCCGGCCAACGAGGTTGCCACCCTGAAGAAGGCGTTTACCAAGATCGGCAACTACCGCAGCGACATCCCATCGGTGTTCACCGCCAACGCGGTCACGGTGATCTCCGATGGCACCAGCGCGGCGATGAGTTCCTTCACTGGCGGGTTCGAGCACTACGCCCCGTGGAAGACCATCGAGGGCCGCGAGGTGATCACCAACCTGCCCGCCCTCGAGGTGCTCATCAAGGGGGTATTCGACCAGGCGCGGTTCCTGGACCTGGTGCGCAACTTCATCGTGTTCAGCGACGAGACCGTCACGGACCCCGCGACCGGTCAGAGGACCCGGGCGCTGATCAAACGGGTCGCCAAGTACCACCAGTATTGGGCGGTCAACGCCGCGGTGGAGTCCACCGTGGTCGCCTCCTCCCCCGCGGGGGACCGCCGTGGCGGGGTGGTCTGGCACACCCAGGGCTCGGGCAAGAGCCTGGAGATGGTGTTCTACGCCGCCAAGGTGATGCGCGATCCGCGGATGACCAACCCGACGCTGGTGTTCATCACCGACCGCAACGACCTCGACGACCAGCTGTTCGGAGAGGTGTTCGCCCCCGCCCGGATCCTGCCCGAGACACCGGAGCAGGCCGGCAGCCGCGACCAGCTGCGAACCCTGCTCACCCGGGCCTCCGGCGGGATCGTGTTCACCACGCTTCAGAAATTCCGGCCCGGGGAGGACGGCGACCGCAACCCCGTGCTCACCGACCGGCGCAACGTCGTCGTGGTTGCCGACGAAGCCCACCGCTCCCAATACGGGTTCAGTGACACCCTCGACAGCAGCGGGAAGATCAAAACCGGTCTGGCCCAACACCTTCGCGACGCGCTGCCCGGAGCGACGTTCCTGGGGTTCACCGGCACCCCGATCGAGTCCACCGATAAGTCCACCCGGGCGGTGTTCGGCGACTGCATCGACATCTACGACCTAACCCGCGCCGTCGAGGACGGGGCGACGGTCAAGATCTTCTACGAGTCCCGGCTGGCGAAGGTGGAACTCAGCGCCGCCGACTACGCCGCCCTGGACGCCGCCGCCGACGAGATCACCGAGAACGTCGAGGAATCCGAAGCGGCCAAAGCCAAGTCGCGGTGGTCGCGGCTGGAGGCCATCGTCGGCGCCGAGGAGCGCCTGGACCTCATCGCCGCCGACATCGTCGCGCACTGGGAGAAGCGCCGGGAAGCGTTGTTCGGCAAGGGCATGATCGTGGTGATGTCGCGACGCATCGCGGTGCGTCTCTACGAGAAGATCGTCGCGCTGCGTCCCGACTGGCACGACCCCGACCCGACCAAGGGTGTGATCAAGGTAGTCATGACCGGGTCCACCGACGACCCGGCCGGCTTCCAGCCCCACGTCTACACCAAAGACGTCCGCAAGGATCTGAAGCTGCGGGCCAAAAACCCCAACGACCCGCTGGAGCTCGTCATCGTGCGCGACATGTGGCTCACCGGGTTCGACGCCCCCTCGATGCACACCATGTACCTGGACAAGACCATGCAGGGCGCCGGGCTGATGCAGGCGATCGCCCGCGTGAACCGGACGTTCCGCGACAAGCCCGGCGGGCTGATTGTCGACTACATCGGGGTGTTCTCCAATTTGCAGAAGGCGCTCACCGAATACTCCCCGACCGACCGCGATCAGGCCGGGGTGCCGATCGAGGACATCGTGGCCGCGCTGCTGGAGAAGCACGACATCATCACCGCGCTGCTGCACGGCTGCGACTACGACTCCTCCCCAAACCTGCCCCCGGCCGAGCGGCTCACCCAGCACGCGGTCGTCGTGGACTTCGTGATGAGCGACCCCGACCGCACCGAACGGTTCGTCGACCAGGTTCTGGCCCTTGCCAAGGCGTACGCCCTGTGCGGGGCCCGCGATGAGGCCATAGCGATCCGCGACGACGTGCGGCTGTTCATCGACGTCCGCTCGGCCATCCTGAAGATCCAGAACCCCGACGCCGGCCGCGGCGGCTCCGGCGGAGTGGAGATCGACACCGCCATCGCCCAACTGGTCAACGAGGCGGTGACCGCCGACGAGGTCGTCGACATCTACAAACTCGCCGGCGTCGAGACCCCGGAGCTCTCGATCCTCTCCGACGAGTTCCTCGACTCCCTAGCCGACAAGGAGAAGCCGAACCTGCAAATGGGGCTGCTGCGCCGACTCCTCAACGACGAGATCAAGACGGTTCGGCGCACCAACATCGTCCAGGCCCGCCGGTTCTCCGAGCAGCTCGAGGAAGCGATCAACCGCTACACCAACCGATCGCTGACCACCGCCGAGGTCATCGCTGAACTGGTCAAGCTGGCCAAGGAGATGCGCGACGACCAGAAGCGCCACCAGGAACTGGGGTTGGCCGCCGACGAGATCGCCTTCTACGACGCCATCGTGCAAAACGACGCCGCCGTGCTGCAGATGGGTGACGCGACGCTGAAGAAGATCGCCCACGAACTCGTCGAAGCGGTCCGCTCCAGCGCCACCATCGACTGGAACCTCAAGGAAAGCGTGCGGGCCACAATGCGGACCAAGATCCGCCGCCTGCTCGCCAAGTACGACTACCCGCCCGACCGCGAAGACAAAGCCGTCGAGTTGGTGCTGCAACAGGCGGAGTTGTTCGCCGGTAACGGATAAGAAGCACAGGCGGACTCGCCATTGCCGAATACTTCGAGTTTAGATATGCCCGGTGACGACGGAATTGTCGTCGTTCGGCAGCCGACCCGCCGAGGCACTCCGGTTCGTGGGCTAACCGACGAGTTACACTGCGCCCCAGTCGTCCTCGTAGTAGCGAGTGATTTGCCGGTTGCCGAGCGCCACTTCGCGTTGGCCGTCGTCCATGCAGGCGTACTTCTCGATCTGACGGGCGATGCCCCGGTTGATCCGAGTCACCGCCTTGCTGATGTCGCACGGGGTGCCGACGGGGCACTGAGCGCAGCGGCCCTTGCCGTCCTCGATCATGTGGTCGATGGTCAAATCAACGAGGGCCCGCCTCCAACGATCGCGGGCGTCGTATAACTGGCTGAGCGTGCGCTCGGGCGCAGGCTCAGCAGCTGCATCGAACCCGTCAGCTGGGTCGCCGGAGTCGGCGACGGCGACGCGTTCGACCAACTCGTTGTCGAGCCGGTTCAACGTCCGCAGGGTGCTGCACGGGACTTCCTCGCGGCAGCGTTTGCATCGCCCGTTGCGGTCGTCGGCGACATGGCCCTCCGCGAACTCGACCAGCACCTTGCGCCACTTCGACAGCGACTCCGAGATACGGATGATCTCGGCGTCGTAGTCGACCGGCGGCTTGGGCGGCGCTGCGAACTGCTTGGTCACGGTCGGCTGCTCGCGGATGCGCCGAAATACCTGCTCACTGCGCTTCTCCGCGCTCACTTGCTGAAGCAGGGCCTTCTCGTCGTTGGCCGACAGCATCGAGTTCCAATCCCTCGGCCTGATCTGGGCCTTGCCTCGGGCGATGAGGTATTGGTTGCGGGTGAGCCCATAGCGCTCGCAGAAGTCGCGGACGGAGTGACGTAACGGCGGTTCTTCGGACAAGGTCGACCTCCTGGTGCGTCGCCTCGACCAGACCCGATCGACCCCGAATGTGACCAACCCCTACTACGCAGGGTCATTCACCCTCTAGGCTGTCGGTGGTATTCGCCAATACACGTTCGAGCCCTGTCGGAGTCCGCTCCGGCAGGGCCTCGGCGTCTCTGTGGCAGATCGTATGAAGCTGCCGCTACTGATCGTACGACGGCGCACCGACAACCACCGTGATGCTTGTGGATAACTGCGGCAGTTTGCTGTGGCCGTCGTTGTCGGGGTGCGGAGGCATACTTCGGCCATGACCGACAACGACGCGCAGGAGCGCAGCTTCAACATCGCCCTCCGGTTCCACAAGATACTGTCAACCGTCGAGCAAGAACTGCAGACCGCCCTGGCGAAAGCTCGCCTGGAATCTGACCACGGCACCACGATCGGAGACGGAGCCGAGGAGGCGGTGCGCAACACGCTGCGAAGCTATCTCCCCTCGGGCTACAGCGTCGGCAAGGGCATCGTCTACGACGCCTTCGGCGACGGCTCACGTCAAACCGATGTCGTGATAACGAACCCCGATCATCCGCTGTCGTTCCCCGAGGGCAAGTCGGGAACTTACGTCGTGGACGGTGTCGCTGCCGCCGGGGAGGTCAAATCGTGTCTCGACGTGACCGCACTCAGTGACAGCATCAAGAAGGGCACGGCCTTCAAGCAACTGAGGATGACGGTCAACGAGTCGGACCACGTGATGACGACCAAGGAACAGGCGTACATGCAACAGATCGGCATGGTGCCGCCGTACTTCGTGGTCGCGTTCGACAACAAGGTCGCCATCGAGACGATCGGGGAGCGCCTCCGCGAGGCGGACCTGATCTCGCCGCCGGTCGGTAAGTCAATGGGCGAGCACGACTGGGCGCACACGCCTCAGCCACCGCTCGACGCCATCTGTGTCCTCGGGAAAGGTGTCTGGCTGTACCTACGACCCGACAACCCGATGGGCTTCCAGATTGGGCTTCAGAAGGAGGACGGGTCGAAGACCGTCAAGAACGACTATGCGGGTTGGACCTACCTCGAAACAGACGCGCCGCTTGTGATCACGATGATCTGGCTGCACGCCGCGATGCCGCGAATCTTCCGAGGGAAGTCGGTGTTCTCGCCGTACCTGGTCCCGCCGATCAGGCACGCCAAGTACATGAACGCTCAGGTCGAGGCGTCGGACACCGCCGACGAAGCTCAACAGGATGCGCCGACCCCCGCGCCGGAGCAGGCCGGCTAACGACGGGGGGCGATCGCATACCGGCGGATGACGATGGGAAAGGGCTGCTGAAGCTGGCAGCAATTGCAACACGCCCAAACGGTCTACAGAACCGCCTTACAGCGTAGGACAATCCAACGCGAACGACCTCAACGCCAACGCCAAGTACCCC
>JAUPKO010000723.1 GCA_030837395.1 Actinomycetota bacterium
GTGCAGGCCGCCAGCGTGGGCAAGGACGAGACCGCGGCGGCACCCTTGGCCGACTCGGTGCCGGGCCCCGGCTGACCCATCGATCCCCTGGCCAGACCGCCCGAAATCGGGGCCCATGTGACATGGCGGGCAGGCGTTCGCCATGATCGGCCCCATGGATCTGCAACTGAACGAACGCGTGTTCATCGTCTCCGGTGGCAGTCGGGGCTTGGGGTTCGCCACTGCTGAGGTGCTCGTGGCGGAGGGCGCCAAGGTGGTGCTGATCGGTCGCACCGAGGCGACCTTGACAGCGGCAGCGGCAGACTTGGGCCACGACAACGCACTGCCCCTGACCGGCGACCTCACCGATCCCGATCTTCCAGGTCGCGCCGTCGCCAGCGCCGCTGCTCGTTTCGGCCGCCTCGACGGCGCCATGATCAGCACCGGCGGGCCGCCGGCCAGCCGCGCCAGTGACACGTCCGACGAGGCCTGGCGCGACGCGTTCGAGAGCGTCTTCCTGCCGCCGCTGCGCCTCGCGCGTACGGTCGCCGACAATCTCGCCGGGGGCGACACCCCCCAGGGAACCCGGGATGGCTCGATACTCATCGTGTTGAGCACCTCGGTCTACCGTCCGCTGACCAGTCTTGCCTTGAGCAACGGTCTGCGGCCGGGACTGGCCAACATGGTCAGGGACCTCGCCATGGATTGGGGCACCCACGGCGTGCGGGTCAACGGCATCGCGCCGGGCCGCATCGCGACCGACCGTGTGTTCGCCCTCGACGCGCGCTCCGGATCGCCCGAAGCCGTGCGCCGCAAGCGCGAAGCCCGCATCCCGCTGGGCCGTTACGGGGACCCGGCGGAATTCGGCCGGATGGCGACCTTCCTACTCTCGCCGGCCGCCTCCTACATCAGCGGGGCCATCGTGCCGGTCGACGGCGGCGCCACCTACATCGACTGACGACGGCGCCCTCCTGGCCGCAGTTTGAGACAGTGGTCTACTCGGCGAATTGCGTGGCATACAGATCGGCGTACAGACCGCCTTCGGCCAGTAGTTCGGCGTGTGTGCCGCGCTCTACGATGTGCCCGTCCGCCACCACGAGGATCTGATCGGCCTGCCGGACTGTCGAGAGTCGATGTGCGATCACCAGCGAGGTGCGCCCGGCCAGAGCGTTGTCCAGGGCCCGCTGCACGGCCGCCTCGCTCTCGCTGTCCAGGTGGGCGGTCGCCTCATCGAGCACCACCACCCGCGGTCCCTTGAGCAGCAACCGGGCCAGCGCCAGGCGCTGCTTCTCGCCTCCCGACAGGCGGTGGCCGCGGTCCCCCACGACGGTGTCCAGACCATCCGGGAGCGAGCGCACCAACGGCGCGATCTGGGCGGCCTCCAGCGCCTGCCAGATCGCCTCCTCGTCTGCGTCCGCGCGGGCGTACACAAGGTTCGACCGGATGGTCTCGTGGAACAGGTGAGCCTCCTGCGTGACGTAGCCCACCGCCGATCGCAGCGACGCCCCGGTCACGTCACGCACGTCCACCCCACCAACACGCACATGGCCCTCGGACGCGTCGTAGAGCCGTGCCACCAGCGCCGTGATTGTCGTCTTGCCCGCTCCACTCGGGCCCACCAGCGCGGTCAAGGAACCTGCGGCTGCCGTGAAGGTGACGCCGTTGAGCACCGGTTCCGGCGGTCGGCTGTCAGCACGAGCGATCGACTCCAATGAGGCCAGGGAAACCTGGTCGGCACCAGGATAACTGAAGTGCACGTCGTCGAACTCAATCGCGAGCGGGCCCGCCGGCACGGGGCGGGCCTCCGGCGCATCACGCACCAGCGGGGTGAGGTCCAGCACCTCGAACACCCGCTCGAAGCTCACCAACGCCGTCATCACATCGACGCGCACGTTGGACAATGCCGTGAGGGGGCCGTACAACTGCGCCAGCAGCCCGGTCAACGCGATCAGGGTGCCGATCGTCAGGGCCCCGTTGATCACTGCCAGACCGCCGAAACCGTAGGTGAGCACCGTGGCCAGCGATGCCACCAGCGTCAGCGCGGTGAAGAAGTAGCGGTTGGCCATGGCGATGCGAACGCCGATGTCGCGCACTCGGGCGGCCCGACTGGAGAACGACGCTGATTCGAGTTCCTGGTCACCGAACAGTTTGACCAGCAGCGCTCCGGCCACGTTGAACCGCTCGGTCATCTGCGAGGACATGTCGGCGTTCAGGGTCATCTGCTCGCGGGTCAGCGACTGCAACGTGCGACCCATCCAACGGGCCGGCAGCAGGAACAACGGCAGCAGCACCAAGGCGCCGAGGGTGATGCGCCAGTCGAGCAGCAGCATGGTGATCAGCACCACAACGACGCTGATCAGATTGCCCAGCACCCCGGACATCGTGGAGGTGAACGCCTGCTGCGCGCCGATCACATCGGAGTTGAGCCGCGAGACCAGGGCACCGGTCTGCGCCCTCGTGAAGAACGCCACCGACTGCGTCTGCACATGCGTGAACACCTCGGTACGCAGGTCGTAGATCAGCCCCTCGCCGATGCGCGCCGAATACCACCGGCTGACCAATCCCAGTCCCGCGTCGATCACCACGACCACCCCGGCGATCATGGCCGTCGTGGTCACCACCGCAGTGTTGCCCGGTGTGATGCCATCGTCGATGATCCGCCGGAACAGTAGCGGCAACGCCACCGTAAGGCCGGCATCGATCACCAACAGCACCAGGAACACCCAGATCAGCGCCCGGTAGGGGCGTGCGTACGACAGAATCCGGCGCCAGGTGCCAGGCGCGATTTTGGTGTTCTTGACCGACGGGTCCCGGGTGAACGATCGCAGCGTGGCGAAGGGACTGCCGGGCATCGACACCGGCGGTCAGCCCTCCATCAAGGCGGCGAGTTCGGTGATGCGGCCGTACTGGGCGCGGCGCTCGGCCGCGGTCTGCTCGGCCAGGTTGCGCCCGTGGGCGCCGCGCAGGAGTTCCAGCACGGCACTCGTGGCGTGTGGCATCGCTGCGGTGATGGCCGCGACCAGGTCGTCGCTGGCGGCGGCGAGCTCATCGTCGTTGACGCAGGCCAAAGCGATGCCGAGGTCGGCAGCTTCCTGGCCGTTGACGCTGCGACCGGTGAGGCACAGCTCCAGGGCGCGTTGGTAGCCCACCGCGCGCACCAACGGCAGCGTGCCGCCGAGGTCGGGCACCAGACCCAACTGGATCTCCTTCATGGTCAGCAGCGCGCTGTGGCCGACCAGCATGATGTCGCACGCCAGCGCCAATTGGAAACCAGCGCCGATCGCGTGGCCGTGCACCACCGCGATGGTCACCACCGGTCGCTCACGCCACCAGGTGAATGCCCGCTGGAAGTGCGCGATCGTGCCGTCGACCTCCTCCGCGGGCTGACCCGCGAGATCGAGCAGCGAGGGCTGGCCGGGAATGCCTTCGGCGAACATACGTCGGTCCAGGCCGGCGGAGAACGACGGGCCGTTGCCGGAGAGCACCACGACTCGGATGCCCTCGGGCAGGTCGTCGCCGAGGGCCGTCAAGGCATCCCAGGTAGCCGGCGTCTGCGCATTGTGTTTGTCGGGACGATCGAGGATGACGCGCAGCACTGCTCCGTCAACGGTGGCGACGATGCCGGCCGCCGAGAGCAGTTGCTGGGTGTGGGCGCTGGTCAGTTGGGGTTCCTCCGCTTCGTGTCGCCACCGCGCGCACGAAGGGAGATGCCGTTCTCCGCCAGTACCCGGTGGACGAATCCATAGGAGCGCCCTGATTCCGCGGCTATGGCCCGGATGCTGCTTCCAGCGTCATACCGCCGGGCGTATTCAGCGGCCAAGGACTCCCTTTCGTCGCCCACGATACGCCGACGCGATTCCTGCCTTTCCATGTGCTCCTCCGTCAGTTGTTCGACGACCCCCCGCAGGGCCACCAAGTACGGCTTTCGGATATGACTAGCCAAGCCCCCCTGGGCTCAAGATTATTATCGCCCACGTCCGGCCATCTGCGACCTGGGCGCCCAATCTTCAACGTTTGCTTGCGTTTGCGAGGGGTCATGGCACTTGCTGGGCAGCGTGTGGCCCCTACGCCAACTCCACCAATTCCAGGTAGTCATCCCGCCAGAGGTCCTCGTCGCCCTCGGGCAGGATCAGCACGCGCTCGGGGTCCAACGCTCCCACGGCACCGTGATCGTGCGTCACCAGCACCACGGCACCCTGATACCGGCCCAAGGCCGCCAAGACTTCATCCCGGCTGGCCGGATCAAGATTGTTGGTTGGCTCATCGAGCAGCAACACGTTCGCCCCGGAGACCACCAGCATCGCCAGCGCCAAGCGCGTCTTCTCACCACCGGACAACGTCCCCGCCGGCTGCTCGACCGTGTCGCCGGAGAACAGGAACGACCCCAGCACGTTGC
>JAUPKO010000724.1 GCA_030837395.1 Actinomycetota bacterium
CCTGGACGGGAAGCTGACCTTCAGAACCGAACTCTTCGACCGCGAAGGCATGGATCGCTTAACCCGGGAATTCCAGGATGTGATCAATGCGCTGGCGCAGCACCCGAATTGCCCGGTCGGCGAACGCGCCGAACCACCGGCGGGCCTGCCTCAGGACCACTGGCAACGCGGGCCCGACGTGTGCGTGCCTGACCTTTGTCTGCATCAGTTGTTCAGCCGACACGCGGAGGGCAATCCGGATGTTCCAGCGCTGATCTTCGGGGAACGGACGTTGTCATACGCCGCACTCGACAGGCGTGCCAATCAGTTGGCGCACAGACTCATCGGCCTGGGAGTTGGCGCTGAGTCGGTTGTTGCGGTGTGTCTGGACCGTTCGACGGAACTCGTCGTGACACTGTTGGCGATCCTCAAGTCCGGTGGCGCCTACTTGCCACTGGACCCTGGGTGGCCCTCGGACCGAAAGAGCCTGGCGCTTCGGGCCATCGGACCCCGGCGGTGGATCCTCACCGACGATGCGCGGGCGGGGGAGTGGGCATTCGGGGCAACCCTGGTGGACCCGACCGACGAGGGACTGTCCCGCCATCCATCGGAACCCCCGGACGGTTCCCTGCACACCGCCGGGCAATTGGCATACGTCAATTTCACCTCGGGTTCAACGGGCGAACCCAAAGGCGTCCTGATCGAGCACCGGGGCGTTCTGCGCCTGCTTGATCCCGATGCACCGTGGGCGATGGCTCCCAGTGATCGAATGCTGCACCTGGCCCCGATGGCGTTCGATGCCGCCACCCTGGAGATCTGGTTGCCACTGCTTTCCGGGGGCACACTGGTGCTTGCGCCGCCGGGGCGGCTCGGGCTCGACCAGATCGCGGACATTGTTGTGCAACAGTCTATCTCGGTGCTGTGGCTGACCTCGGGTCTCTTTCACGCGATGGTGGAGACGGAACCTCACGCCTTAGCCGGTGTCCGCAGGCTCCTCGCCGGCGGGGACGTCCTGGATCCCGCTTCGGTGCAAGCAGTACTGAACCTGATGCCGCCGGAGCACCTGCTGATAAACGGTTATGGGCCAACCGAATCGACGACCTTTGCGACTTACCACGCGATGGCCGGCGGATCGGTGCTGCCCGAGCGCGAGCCCGTACCGATTGGGCGTCCGCTCGCGGGAACGACACTTCGGGTGCTGGACGCCGCGGGCTCACGGTGCGCCGTCGGAGAATCCGGTGAACTCTATATCGGCGGCGATGGGCTGGCGCGGGGGTACCTCAACGCTGCGGAACTGACCGCGGAGAGGTTCGTTTCCGACCCGGCAGGCTCTGGCGAACGTCTCTACCGGACTGGTGATGTGGTGTCCTGGCGGCCGGACGGGTCACTGGCCTTCGGCGGCCGCATCGACGAGCAGATCAAGCTTCGTGGGCATCGCGTCGACCTCGCTGAAGTCAGGGCGGCCCTGTCGGAGAACCCCGCTGTGGCCTGTGCCGTCGTCGTTCCCGTTTTCCCGCACGGCGCCCCAGATAGTCCGGTGATAGTGGCCTACTGGACGTGCCGCCCAGGCCAGGCTGTGACCCCGGTTCAATTGCGGGCGTTCCTGGCCGAGATGTTGCCGGACGCGATGATCCCGACGGCGTTCGTCCAGGTTGACCGATTCCCGCTGACGCCCAACGGAAAGGTCGATCGCGGGGCGCTTCCGCCGCCCCCGTTCGTCGAGGGTGACGGCGTCATGGCGCCCGACACCCCCACTGAGCGACGATTGCATGCCATCTGGTCGGACATCCTCGGGCACGGCGCATTCGGAGTGACCGACAACTTCTTCATGGTGGGCGGCCACTCGTTGCAGGCTGTGCGCCTCCACGCCCGCATCAACGAAGAGTTCGCGAGTACCTTTCCGCTCTCGCTCGTCGTCGGGTCACCGACCATCCGGAGTCAGGCGCAGTGGCTGTCCGGGCGTATCACGGGTACATCGACCGATGACATGCGACTCGTCCCCATCCAGCCACGCGGCGATCAGGCTCCGCTCATTGCTGTCCCTGGATGGGGCGGAACGCTGTACCACTTCGTGGACATGGCGCGCGCACTCGCCCCGCACCGCCCGGTACTGGGTTTGCAGCCGGCAGGCTTCGAATACCCGTCGGCGATCGGCAGCGTCGAGGAAATGGCCGGCGCCTACGCCGAAAGCATCATCGAACGGATACCAGACGGGCCGATCCACCTTGTCGGACACTCTGCCGGCGGTTGGTACGCCCACGCGGTTGCGGCCGCATTGATCCAACGCGGAAGGACCATCGGCCTGCTGGCGATATTCGACTCCCATGCGCAGGGAGCGCATGTGCACTGGTGGCTGCGGCTGCGGCTGCGGCTGTTGCCCTTTCAATGGCACGTGCTCCGAAGGAAACTCGACCGGATCTACCGCCCGCCGGGCGGAGTGAGCCGCCGGGCTTGGATACGGCGGCGGATTGCCGTACGGATCAATCG
>JAUPKO010000725.1 GCA_030837395.1 Actinomycetota bacterium
CTGTCGCCGTTCACACAGTCTATCGGCTCCTGAAGGATCGGCGTTTCCTTGACCTGCTCACGGAAGGCGTCGGTGTCGGTGTCGTCGCCGTTGACGGCGTCCAAGTCGACATCCCGGTCGGTGCCACCGTCCATCACCTGACGGGCGCCCGGGTTCTGCTCTGCACGCAATCGCCCGCGCTGGCGTCAGATGCGGAGGCGCACGTGCCCGATGCGGCCCTGCGGCTGCATTCCCGCCGGGTGTGGGAGGAGGCCGGCCGGCTGCTGGCGACCGACGCTTCGCCGGATGCACGCGCCACTGACCTCTACGTTCCCCGCGCGGAGGTCGAGAGCCGGTTGTCGCTTGAATGCCGCCGACCGGGCATCAGTGTCGTGGTCGGCGAGAGCGGCATCGGCAAGACGAGCCTGCTCTGGAGCCTCGCAAGGACGCTTGAAAGGAACCACCGGGCATGGCTGTTCCTCCGGGCGACGGACTTGGTGCCCACGCCGACTCCGTCCGGGCTTGTCGGCACAGCTGTCCCGGTCGAGAGGATCGCAGAGGCGGTCGCGGAACGCGCCCGGTCCGAACCGCTCGTCGTCCTCGTCGACACCGTCGATGTGCTGCTGCGTTCACAGACCCCGCCGCCCGAGTTGCTCAACCTGCTGGACCTCGAGCAGGTGGTTCTGGTGCTCACCTGTCGAAAACGCGAGTATCTGTCGCTGCGACGCTTGGACCAGCGGCACCAAAAGATGAGCCTGGGTCCCTACAACGCGACGGAACTGCAGGCAGCGGTGGAAGGCCATGCGCGGCACTACTGCGGCGAGGGTCCGGCCGACCCTGTGGCCGTGGCGTCCGCAATCCTCGGCGCGGTGAGTCGAGAGCTGCCGCTCCGCGCGATCGTCGAGCGACCGCTGACCCTTCGGCTGCTGTTCGAGACGCAGCGTGAGCTCCTGGGCTACTGGCCGGAGACGGCTCACGGTGCGCAGATCGCGCCGACCGAGATGGACGTCACCGACCTCTTCGAGGCGGTAGAGGCGATCCGGGTCCGGGCGGACCGCCGGGTGGGCATCGACAACCACGACGAACCCGATCTGACCCGAGCGGCCGACTTTGTGTCGCTGGTGATGCTCGCCCTGGGCCGACCCACGGTGGGGCGCGCCACGGTGCGCGCCGAGATCGACCGCAGGCGGGACCGCAGCGGATTGACCACCGACGTGGAATCGCTCGTGCGCCGCCATGTCCTGTTCGAGACCCCTGAGGAGGAACCCGGCCTCGAATTCCCGCACCAGACGTTGTTCGAACATGCCGCCGCCGGCGGCTTGATCAGACTGCCGCCAGCTGTCCTGGAGGATCTGACCATGCGTGTGGAGAACAACCCGCTCGATCTCTTCCTCGCCGCGGTGCTCCACCAAACCCTGGTCCGGCTGTGCCGATCCGAACTCGACGCGATCCGGGTCGACCCGCTGTTCGCTCAGCTGCTCCGCAGTGACGACCCGACAATCCAACAGTTGGCGGTCGCGGCCTACGGCCAGGCACGGTTCCGCGGACAGGAAACCAAGAAGGCCGGTCAGCAGTTGTTGACCAGAGGAGAGCTTGGGCTACGGCAGCGGTTCGTCACCTACGCACCGCGAGTTCGTCACGACGACTCAGTGCTAGTGGACCTGACCACTATCTGGCGCGAAGAGAAGCACCACAACGTACGAACCGACATCCTTCGTGCGCTGGCCGGGCACGGGGCATTGTGTCCCGGTGCGGTCAAGGCTCGACTCGAGTGCATCGACTGGTTGGACTGGTTCAAGAAACTGCCCAGCCAGCAGGCCCGGGACCTACGCGATGGGCCGCTCAGCCTGGTGCGGGCGATGGGGCGCGAAAATCAACTATGGGCGGCGGCCACCCTCAACCGGATCGCTCAAATCATCAACAAGGACAGCAAGACCCAGGACGCACTGGCCGCGGTCCTCGCCGTCGCCGCCGATGTGCTAATCGAGGAGAAACCGCTCCTATCGCTGATCGACCTGGTCCCGGACACCGCCAGGAAGGACGACAGCGGAACTGTCCCGCTGCGGCAGGCCCTGGCAAAGATGTACGCCAAGGTCACTCGTGTCCGGGGCCAGACTGCTCACGACCTCGCGGAGAACCTGCTGGGGCAGGGCAAGGCCAAGCCTGGCCCGGACACCATCCGGCGGAAGGCACAGTGGCTGGCTGTGGCCGTGCTCGCTTCGGGCGAGGGAGCCGACGCCGTGCAGCGGCTGCTATCTCTCTTGCTGCCCTGTAAGAATCCCCACCACCAAACCGACTTCGCCGATCACACCCTGCGTCCCCTGCTGGACGGCACGGTTACGGTCGTCTTGCCCACCGCCGGGCACGAGTCCGCCCGCACCGCGACCGCGACGAGCCGTGACAGGTGCGTCGCCGAACTGCGGCAGCTGCCGCAGCCGGAACGCGAGGACAACGGACGGCGTGGCACGGCCGCTCTGTGCCGCGCAGCCTTCGATCACGCCGACATCCCCGCGGGCGAACTCGCGGACGTCCTTCGGGACATTGGTACGGACGAGGCCAGCGAGGGGTTGTGGACCGACCCGGAAGGCCTGGCCTGCCTGACGATCGGAGCAGCGCTTGGCGGCCACCAGCAGGCCCGGACTGCCCTGGACGCCTGGGACGACCAGAATCGCCTCACCCGGACAGCGGACCGGGGGGC
>JAUPKO010000726.1 GCA_030837395.1 Actinomycetota bacterium
CCTGCTGTGCTCGCGCCATCATCACGACCTCCACAACGGCCTATGGACCATCCACATCCCACCCGACGGCACCCCCACCGTCACACCCGGACCCCACCACCCCAACCACAACCACAACCGGCACCGGCACCGAAACGAGGGCCAGCACCGGCACCGCCGACGACCACCCACGGCCGACTGACCCAGCAGTCGGCCGCAAACCGAACCACCCGGCCCTGCAACGTGCCCGGTCGTGCTGCTCGATCGGTTCCACATCGCCGTGCCCACCTGCCATGATGCCTCCGTGAGCACCGCCACCGCCGCAGCCGTTCCCGCCGGCACCAAACCGCCCCGCAGCGCCCTCGTCCTCACCGCTCTGATCTTGGGCTCGGTGGCGGCCAACATGAACCTCGGAATCGCCAACGTCGCCTTGCCGTCCATCGGCCGCGAACTCGGCGCCAGCCAGGCCCAGCTCACGGCCGTCGCCAACGCCTTCACCCTTGGTCTGGCCTGTTCAGTGCTGTACTTCGGCGCCATTGGTGACCGCTTCGGGCGCAAGCTCATGTTCAAACTCGGGGCCTTCTTCTCCATCCCAACGGCTCTCCTGAGCGCCTTCGCCCCCACGGTCGAGGTGCTGATCGCGGGCCGATTCCTGGCCGGTCTCGCGGCAGGACTGCTCTTTCCCACGACTCTGTCGATCCTCTCGGCCCTCTACACCGGCAAGGCGCAGACCAAGGCCATCGCGTTGTGGTCGGGCATCGGTGGCGGCTTCGCCGCACTCGGGCCTCTCCTCGGCGGGCTGGCGCTCCAGTGGTTCGACTGGGGCTCAGTCTTCTTCATCACAGTCCCGCTTGCGGCCATCGACCTGGTGCTGGGTTGGTGGGTGCTGCCCGAGCACGCGGGGGAGGACGCCACCTCCGTCGACCACATCGGTGGCATCCTGAGTGTCATCGCGGTCGCTGCGCTGGTGATCTCGCTGCAGAACATCGCGAGTTTCCGCTGGGCCGTGGTGGCGGGCACTGCGGCGGTGGCGGTGATCGCCCTGCTGCTGTTCCTACGCCGTCAGCGGGTTGCGCCGCGGCCGCTCGTCGATCTCGACAGGGCCAAAGCCCGCACCTTCTGGGTCGCGGCGGCGGCTGGCACCATCACGTTCGGTTCGCTCATGGGAACCCTGTTCATCGGCCAGCAGTACACCCAAAACGTCCTCGGCTACTCGGCCCTCGAGGCCGCCACCATGCAACTGCCGGTGCCGATCTTCATGATCCTCACGTCACTGCCCGCCGCCCGGATAGTCGCGACCAGGGGTGGCCGGGTGGCGTTCACGATGGGACTGGCCGTGCTGTCGGCCGCCTTCGCTTGGATTCTGACTTTCTGGGGGGCCAACGCGATCCCGTTCCACATCCTGTTCGCCTATGGGCTGGTGGGCATCGGCGTCGGGCTGTCGGTGACGCCTGCGTCGAAGGCGCTCATGGCGTCGCTGCCGGCGTCTCGGGCGGGCATGGGCTCGGCCTTCACCGACCTCACGCGCGACTTCGGTGGCTCGGTGATGAACGCCATCATGGGCAGCGCGCTGGCCGTCGCGTACGGGACGGCCATCGGTAAGGACCTCGCCGGCCTGACACCACAGCAATCGCAAGCCCTCGGTGACCAAGCCGCCCAGCAGATGACCGCCTCGTTCGAGGGGGCCGAGCAGGTGGCCAAGGCCTACCCTCCCGACGTGGCGAAGCAGATCGTCGACGCCGCCTCGCAGGCTTTTGTGGACGGTAAAGAACTGTCGGTCAGCATCGCGCTGCTGTTCGCGCTGGGGTCGATCGTGTTGGTGCTGCTGGCCTACCCGAAGCGGGACACCGAGCGGGCCTTCTTCGCCCGGATCGCACAGGAGAGCGCGGCGGAGGAGCGCGCCGCACCTCAGTCCAGCGGGGACGCATGATCAACGGCCATACCCCGCCGAACGACGAAAAGCCGGCCAAGGGTTTCCGGCCCGCGGTAGCGCCCTACCAGTCCTCGACCACCAGATTGTCGAGGCGTCCGAGCCCCGCGATCTCGGCCACCACCCGCTCGCCGCCGGTCAAGTAGCGCTCCGGGCGGCGCGCGTGGCCCACCCCGCTGGGGGTGCCGGTCGCGATGATGTCGCCGGGGTTGAGGGTGATCACCGTGGAGAGGTAGGTGACCAGAGCCACCGGGTCGAACAGCAGGTCCGCGGTGGTGTCCGCCTGCATCTGCTCGCCGTTCACGCTCAGGCTCACGTCGAGGGTGGGGCGCACTCCGCCGGGCAGTTCGTCGGGGGTCACCAGGAAGGGCCCGACGGGGGTGGTGCCCTCCCAGGCTTTGCCCTGTAACCATTCGATGGTGCGGTTCTGCCAGTCGCGGCAGGTGATGTCGTTGAGCACCGTGAAGCCGGCGATCGCGGCCTCCGCCTGCGCCGGGCTGGCTCGACGCACCGAGGCCCCGATGACCACCGCCAGCTCGACCTCCCAGTCGAAGGCCTGCGTCTCGGCCGGGCGCTTGATGTCGTCCGTGGGGCCGATGAGCGTCTCGGCGAACTTTGCGAACACCGTGGGGTACGTCGGCAGGTCCCGGCCCATCTCCAGGATGTGCGTGCGGTAGTTGAGCCCGACACAGAGCACCTTGGACGGCCGGGGCACGAGGGTGGCGAACTGCACGTCGGCGCCCGGGTAGGTCGGCTGCGTGGCCGCCGCGGCCAACTCGCGCCAGTCCGGCCGGGCGAGGAAGGCACCCAGGTCTGCGGCGCCCAGGTCGATTAGCGTGTCACCTTCGACCTTCACGGCACGGGTCGAGCCTGCCATGCGGGCAGTGGCGAGTTTCATCTGGAAGGTCCTTGGTAGAGGTCGGCAGTCATGAGCCCCCGGGGAACACCGGGGGCTACTGCGCAGGTGCCTGCGCAGCCTTCGCCAGCGCTCCGGTGAGGATCTGGTTGAACCGGGTGCGGTCCTGGTTCCACTCGGTGGTGTGGGGCGAACCCTCGAACATCTGCAGGTCGATCAGCCCAGGGCTGGCGGCGTTGACGGCGGCGGCGAACTCCTGGTTGATCTCCGGCGGCACGGTGGTGTCCGCGGTGCCCTGCACGATCGTCATCGGCGTCGTGAACTGGGCCGCCTCGGCGGTGTAGTCCGTGGCCTTCCAGTTGATGCCGAAACGAGGCTGGGACACGAGTTTGGCCATGGCCGTGATCGGCGCCGGGGCACCCATATCGGCAGCGGCATCGTCGACGATCTTGGAGAAGTTGGAGGCCGGCCCATCCAGGAATACTCCCGGCACCCGATCGGCCAGATC
>JAUPKO010000727.1 GCA_030837395.1 Actinomycetota bacterium
ACATCATCCCAGGTCAGAGGGGCATTTGATCATTCACAACACCATAAACACACGGATTTCTACGGTGGATCCAGGCTCAGGCAGCCGAGACCCCGTAGTTGGCGGCGAATAGGAACTGACCTGGGCGGGCGTGGCCGGTCGGCCTTGTGGTACCACAGATCTATGAGGCTTGTGCCGGTCGGGTTTGTCGCGGCGAGTTCAATGATTCTCGTGTTGGGTGGCTGTTCATCCCAGGACGCAGCCGATCCTGCTGTCACGGGGGCTTCGGGGCAGGCCTCGCAGGCACCCTCGGCAACGGCGTCCGACGTCGACGACCTGGACCACTCCAACAACTTCGACATCTATCCCGGCGTCGGCGTGACGTCGATCGCATACGAATGGAATGGCGACTACGCCATCACGCCTGATCAGGCGAAGACGTGGAAGGGCGTCACCGCCGGCTACAGCCCGGACAACCCCGAGGTCTACGAAATCACGGCAACCGCCGGCCGGCAGGCGGACGACACCCACAACACCTTCAACTGGTTCAAGGCCCAAGCGCCGGTCCTCTCGACCACCGATGCCGAGGGTGAATGTAGTCTCGAGTATTGGGCCGGAACCGACGGATACCAGAATTTTGCCTTCGCCGGCACACTGACCATCAACGGCAAGGCCTATCCGATGGCCCTCTCGCAATACGGCAGCGACGACGGCAACCAGTGGGCCTTCGGAGGTCCCGGCTGGCAAGGGCCCATGTGCGGGACGTCGTTCGCGACCCCGGACGGAGCGTTCGCGATTATCAACCGGGAGGGAAGCGGTTCCAACTACTCGGTCACCATCAACGCCTTGTGATGGCTATGCCAATGCGGGTGTTCCGGCCGCGCTCGCTCAGTGCCGCACGGCCCCGGGCCGGCGCCACTGCCAGCGCACCAGCAGCAGGCCCAAGGCGGCGTTGACGGCCAGCAACACTGTGCGGATGCTGGCGAGCAGGACGGATTCTGCAGTCGTGGAGGACGGCACGATGCCGCGCCGGAATTCGGTCAGCGTCAAGGATTGGTCGTAGAACCGCGCGACCAACTCCGCTGCGACCCCGGCAGAGACGTCCCACCCGACGTGCAGGGCGATCGCCACGCCGAGCCAACCCACCACACTCCAGCTCAGCCGCAGCCTGCCGGTGGCCGAGGCCGCGGCGAACAGTGCACCTGCGGCAAGGGCCGTCCACAGCGCGTGTCCCACCGGTGTGAGCAGCCCGCGCGACACCTGCACCTCGATGATCGACGGGATACTCACAGAACCCTGTTTGCCCACCGCTTCGTAGGCATACCCGGCCGATTCGAAGGCCGAAAAGCCGAGTCCCACCGCGGCCCCCAGGATCAAGCCGTCCCGGCGACAGTAACGTGTCAGGCCGATCGCCAGCACCACCACGATGCCGAACTTGACCACTTCCTCGGTGATCGCCACCGCGGGGAAGTACCCGACCGGGACCGCGCTGACGAAGAGGTGTTCAACCAGCGCGGATGGCCAGACCCCAAGGGCACCACCCGCGGCGAAGGCGAGGAGTAATCGGTAGGGCACCAATGCGGTAGCGCCGTCACCCGCGAGCCACAGGTGCGTGACGTGCTCGATGAGTCCGATCAGCAGCGCGAACGGCACCAAAAAGCTGCCCAGCAGGAACACCCCCGGCAGCAGCACCTCGTCGCGGGAGTAGATCGCAGCGGCGATGCCGCCGAACCAGGCGAGCGCCCCAACGATCAGCACCCGCCACCACGAATTGCGGGTGAGCCCCGATACTGGCGAGGGATTCACCTCACCAGGGTAGTGCCGTGCTCACCGGTCACGGGTGGCGTCCAAACCGGTGAAGCCCCGCGCACCCATATGCTGGGGTCAATTGCTTTCGGTGTCGCGCCCACCACGGGTGCGACGTCGCCGACGGCCCTTCGAACCGGTGGCGCCGTCCTTGTCCATGCTCTTGGGCTGGGCCGAGTGGCCCTTGCCCGCCGCAGAGTGACCGGTGCCATCGGAGGAGTGCGGCTGGCCATGCGTCTTGGGTGCAGCGCGATGGCTTCCCGAACCTCCACCGGAACGGCTGCCGCCGCCCCGTGACGAGCCACCGGAGCGTCCCTCGCCTCGCTTCTGGCCACCTTTCCCGCGCGAGCCGGCCCCGTGGCGTCCGGTCTCGCCGAGGTCCTCGACCGCCTCGGCATCGAGCCCGGCGCGGGTCTGCGCTGACTTGGGCAGCCGACCTGTGGCCTCCTTGGGGATTCCGAGCCCGGCATAGACGTGCTCGGAGGTCGAGTACGTCTCGACCGGCTCGTGGAAGGCCAGGCCCAGAGCCCGGTTGACCATCTGCCAGCGGGCGGTATCGTCCCAGTCCACCAGGGTGACAGCGACGCCGCTCTTGCCCGCCCGGCCGGTGCGGCCGATCCGGTGCAGGTACATCTTCTCGTCCTCGGGGCACGACTAGATGATCACGTGCGTGACGTCATCGATGTCGATACCGCGGGCTGCCACGTCGGTGGCCACCAGCACGTCCACCTTGCCGCTGCGGAAGGCTCGCAGTGCCTGCTCCCGTGCGCCCTGGCCCAGGTCGCCATGCACGGCGGCGGCGGCAAAGCCACGGTCGGTGAGTTCGTCGGCGACTTTCTGGCACGTGCGCTTGGTGCGAATGAACACGATCGTGAGCCCACGCCCGTCGGCTTGCAGCACCCGCGCGAGCAACTCCACCTTGTCCATCGCGTGGGCACGCCACACATGCTGTTCGATGGTGTCGACCGTGGCGTTGTCATCGTCGGGGTTGATGGCCCGCACATGAGTGGGTTGGGTCATGTACCGCTTGGCCAGGCCGACGATCTGGCTCGGCATGGTGGCCGAGAAGAGCATCGTCTGACGTGACGCCGGGATCTGCGCGACGATCGTCTCGACGTCGGGCAGGAAGCCCATGTCGAGCATCTCGTCTGCCTCATCCAGCACCAGGGTGCGCACCTCGGACAGGTCCAGCAGGCGCTGGCGGGACAGGTCAAGTAGGCGGCCGGGGGTGCCGACCACCACGTCGATACCGCCCTTGAGGGCCTCGACCTGTGGTTCGAAGGCGCGCCCGCCATAGATGGCCAGCACTTTCACGCCTGCGCGGGCGCCGGCTTTGGCCAAGTCGCCGGCGACTTGGACGCACAACTCGCGGGTGGGCACCACGACGAGGGCCTGCGGCTTGCCGGTGCGTTCGGCGTCCGGATTGGCGATCACATCGAGGCGCTGCAGCAGGGGGATGCCGAAACCGAGCGTCTTGCCCGTGCCGGTCTTGGCCTGGCCGATGACGTCGTTGCCGTCGAGGGCGAGCGGCAGGGTCATCTCTTGGATCTGGAATGCATGGGTGATGCCGATGTCGTCGAGTGAGGTCCGGATGGACTCGGTCACTCCGAGGTCGGCGAACGACGTCGCGTTCAGCGGATTCTCCAAACTAGTCATGCGGGCGGCGGCGAGGGAGACCCCCAGCGGGCCGCGGCCGATGGCGGGCGGTGTCGCCCGTGCCTCCATGGTAGCCCCCGACCGCCGGCGTCAACGCGACAGCGGGGCCGGGTCGGCCGGTAGTCTCGACAGGTGAAGAGTCGAACCTTTGATGACCCGGACTACGCCGAGGCCGTGGTCGACCTTCTCGGCCTGTTGGCTTACGGGGAGTTGCAGGGTTTCAACCGCATGGCGGCCGACTCCACAATGGCCCCCAACCTGCGTCAGCAGGCGCAGACAGCCGCCATGGCAGCGACAGAATTCCGGCAGTTCGAGCGGCTGCGCGAGCGGCTCGTGACGCTCGGCCAGGATCCGGAGGCCGCGATGGCCCCGTTCGTCTCGTCCATCGACTCCTACCACGGCACAACAGCGCCCAATGACTGGTTGGAGGGTCTGGTCAAAATCTACGTCGGTGACGGGATTGCGCGCGATTTCTACCTGGAAGTGTCGTATTTCGTCGACCCGGAGACTGCCGGACTGATCCGGTCGGTGTTCGCCGACCGTGGGCAGGCAGACTTCGTGGTGACCTCGGTACGCCAGGCGATCGCCGCGGATCCCACGCTGGCCGGCCGGCTGGCGCTGTGGGCGCGCCGACTGGTGGGGGAGGCCTTGAGCCAGGCGCAGCGGGTGTCGGTGGAGCGGGAGTCGCTGGCGGCGCTGCTGATCGAGGGCGAAGAGGGCCTAGACCTCGAGGGCGTCGGGCAACTCTTCGGCAGGCTCACCAACCGGCACACCGAGCGCATGGCCACCTTGGGCCTGGCACCGTAGGACCGCTGGGCCCGCGGCCGGTGCTACCGCAGCACGTAGGTGGCGACCAGCTTGTTGAGGTAGGCGACGTCGGTGTTGCCTTTGAACTCGAAGCGAATCTTGCCGATGCTCGAGAACCACAACTCAAGCTCGCAGTCCCGGTCGAAGGCCCCGGCGGACTCCACCGAGAACGCCTGCACCTTGGAGTACGGCAGCGAGGTGAAGTCCTTCTTCTTGCCTGACATGCCCTGCACATCAACCGCGATGATGCGCCGGCTGGTGAAGGCGACGTAGTCACGCGGGCCTTTGAACGCCATGAACAGTTGCTCGCCGTCAATCAACAGCGGGTTGATGTCGCCGGCGACGCTGTCGGCTGAGGTCTGGGTCAGGCGGAAAGTCTTGTCGGTGAAGTCGAGCATGGCAACTCTCCTGGTCTGTGGGGGTCAGCTGGCGCCGAAGCCGACGCGGCCGCGAGCGGACTCGCCAAGTTCGACGTAGGCGATCTTGTCGGCAGGGATGATGTATTGGCGGCCCTTCTCGTCGGTCAGCGCGAGCACCCCGCCGTCGGCGATGGCCTTGGAGATGGCCTTGGCCACCTCGTCCTGGCTGGACTTGCTCTCGAAGCCGATATCCCGGGCCGCGTTGTGCACCCCGATGCGAACCTCCATCGTGCAACCTCCGCTGATCGATGCGTCCGACGGCGGTCGCCGACGCAGTGCGGCAAGCCTAAGCGCGCTTGGCGGTTGTGGGGGCCACCGGGCGGGCCGCTTTCGCCGCGGGCGTACGCGGGTGGCTGCGGGGGAAGGCCGAGATGCCACCCCAGACTTGGCCGACGACGAGTTTGGTAGCCGTCTGCTTGGGCAGCGCGCGCTTGTTGCGCAGCCACCGCCGCGCGGCCGTCTGGGCCATCCCGGTCAGGCCAGTGGCGAGCAACATCGCCTCGTCCTCGCTCAGGCCGGTGTCGGTGGCGATCACCACGGCCACGAGGGCGGCACAGTGTTCGTCGGCGCGTTCCACCCGTCGACGGACTTCATCCACGTTGACCAGGTCGGACTCGAACACCAAGCGGTAGGCGCCGTCCGGGTCGTCCACGAAGTCGAAGTAGGCCCCCACCGTCGCCGCCACCCGCTCGGCGTTGTCGTCGGTGCCCGCCAGCGCCTTGCGGACGGCGCCCACGAGCGTCTCCACCGACTCGTCGAGCAGCGCGAGGTAGAGCTCCTGCTTGCTGGGGAAGTGCTGGTAGAGGACCGGCTTGGACACCCCAGCCCGCACGGCGATGTCGTCCATGGCGGCGGCGTGGAAGCCTTGGGTGACGAATACCTGCCGGGCGGCATCGAGTAATTGTGCGCGGCGCTCGCGTCGCGGGAGGCGAACCCCCTTCGGGGGATCCTTGGTGAGCGCCATGGAACCCGATACTACTCGCGAGTAACATCGGCTCGCGTGGCCGGTTGCGGGAATGTCTGAGCGTCCGCGTAGCCTTTCTCCTTCGACGCGCCCCGCCCGCGACGGACCGATCTGAGGAGAGCCCTGTGACGCTGCCACCGCTCGTGGAACCGGCCGCCGAGTTGGACCTGGACGAGGTGCCGCGCTACAGCCGGCACATCATCATCCCCGACGTGGGGATGGCAGGCCAGAAGCGATTGAAGAACGCCCGGGTGTTGTGTGTCGGGGCCGGCGGGCTGGGGTCTCCCAACCTGATGTACCTGGCGGCGGCCGGCATCGGCACCCTCGGCATCGTCGAGTTCGACACCGTCGACGAGTCCAACTTGCAGCGGCAGATCATCCACGGCCAGTCCGATATCGGTCGGCCCAAGGCCGAGAGTGCGGCCGACACCATCGCGCAGATCAACCCCTACATCGACGTCGTCGTGCACAACGAACGGCTCGACACTTCCAACGTGATGGAGATCTTCGCCGACTACGACCTCATCGTCGACGGCACCGACAACTTCGCGACCCGCTACATGGTCAACGATGCGTGCGTGCTGCTGGGCAAGCCGTACGTGTGGGGTTCAATCTTCCGGTTCGACGGCCAAGCGTCGGTGTTCTGGGCCGAGTACGGCCCCTGCTATCGCTGCCTCTACCCCGAGCCCCCGCCGCCGGGGATGGTCCCCTCGTGCGCGGAGGGTGGTGTGCTCGGGGTGCTCTGCGCCTCCATCGGTTCGATTCAGGCGACTGAAGCGGTCAA
>JAUPKO010000728.1 GCA_030837395.1 Actinomycetota bacterium
ACACCGTGGGCGCTGAAGACCACCAGCGCACCTTCGGGGACCTCGTCCGTCTCGTCCACGAAGATCACCCCGCGCTGCTCCAGCGTGGTCACGACGTGACGGTTGTGGACGATCTCCTTACGCACGTACACCGGTGGTCCGTAGAGGTCAAGGGCCTTGGTCACGGTGACCACCGCACGGTCCACGCCGGCGCAGTATCCGCGCGGGGCGGCGAGCAGAACCTTCTTGGCTGTCATGGCTCCATGG
This sequence comes from Actinomycetota bacterium, assembly GCA_030837395.1. Lineage (GTDB taxonomy): Bacteria > Actinomycetota > Actinomycetes > S36-B12 > UBA10799 > JACJWR01. The sequence continues at coordinate 247 of JAUPKO010000728.1, forward strand.
TAGGTCCACCTCGGACGCCGCGACACTTCTCGTACGCTGCGGTGCATGGCCATGACCAACAGCGAGGACGCTCCGCTGTCGGTCGTTGCAGTGAGCAAGGCCCTAGCCGACTGGATCGGCAAACTCGGCATGGTCTGGGTCGAGGGGCAATTGAGCGAAGTGCGACTGCGTCCAGGCTCGCAGATCGTCTTCATGCGTCTGCGCGACGTGCAATCCGAGGCTTCGGTGTCGTTGGTGGCGACCTCCGCCATGGTGGGGGCGATGTCGCCGCCGCTGGCCGAGGGGGCGCAGGTCGTGGTGCTGGCCAGCGTGGAGTACTGGTCCAAACGCGGCGACCTGCACCTGCGGGCTCGGCAACTGCGCGCCGTCGGCCTCGGCGAACTACTCGCGCGACTGGAGCAACTGCGTCGACTGCTGGACGCCGAGGGGGTGTTCGCGCCGGAACGTAAACGGCCGCTGCCGTTCCTGCCGCGCCGAGTCGGCTTGATCTGCGGGCGCAATTCCGAGGCCGAGCGCGACGTCACCGTGAATGCCCGCCGACGCTGGCCGGCCGTGGAGTTCGCCATCCGGGAAGTGCCCGTGCAGGGTGCCGGGGCCGTCAGTGCAGTGACGGCGGCCCTCGCCGAACTCGATGCCCAACCCGAGGTGGACGTCATCATCATCACCCGCGGCGGAGGCTCGGTGGAGGACCTGCTGCCGTTCAGCAACGAGGCTCTTGTGCGCGCTGCCGCGGCGGCCCGCACACCGATCGTCAGCGCCATCGGCCACGAGCGGGATCGACCCTTGCTTGACGATGTGGCCGATGTTCGCGCGTCAACCCCCACCGACGCGGCGCGGCGCGTCGTGCCTGACTGGTCCGAGGAGGTGGCTCGGGTGACCAATGCTCGCGCAGCGATTCGGGCCGCGCTCGGCGCGCGCGTCGCCGCCGAGCAGCGCACTGTCGACCAACTGCGCCGCACCGGTGCCCTGCAGGCAGCCAGTGAGCGCCTCAACCGTGAAACCGACGCCGTGCTGCGGCTGCGGGTCGAGGGTCGTCGGGCGCTGGCGGATCGGCTGGGAACGTCGCAGGCCACTGTGCAGGCCCTGCGCGGGCGACTCCACGCCCTTTCACCGGCCGCCACCCTGGAACGCGGTTACGCGATCGTCACCACCGCGAGCGGCACCGTGGCCACGGCGCCCTCAGATATCGCCCACGGCGCCAGATTCACCGTTCGGCTGCGGGACGGCGCCTTCACCGGCCAACGACTTGATGCCACGTCCGAGGAGACCCCATGAGCAAACCCGCCGCCGTCGACCCGGCCGAATTGAGCTTCGAACAGGCCCGCGATGAACTCACGGCCGTTGTCGACCGTCTGCAACGCGGCACCGAGAGTCTGCAGGAGTCACTTGACCTGTGGGAACGCGGGGAGCAGCTGGCCAAGCGCTGTGAGGACTTCCTGGCTGCGGCCAGGGAACGCATCGAGTCGGTGGTCGCGGCCAGCAGCCCGGACGCCGAGAGTCCCACCCGCCGCGGCTGACGGACCCACGGAGGGCGTCCGCGCTAGGCCGCAGTCGGCTCGGGAACCTCCGGGTTGACCAGGCGATCGGGTGGCGTGCCCAGCCGCAGACTGGCCAGGAAACCCAGGGCCAGGAATCCCGCCGCCGCGAAGGCGGGCCACCTGGTGGCAGTGCTGAGGGCGGCCCCGGCCTCCTCGGCGATCTGAGCCGTCGCCGGGTCCTTCGCCAAGGACGGGATCACCGAACCAGCGGTCACCACCACGGTTGAGACGATCTCCTCGCGCGCCTGGGCCGGGATGGCCGGGTTGTTCTCGAGGGAGTTGTTCAACGCATAGCCCAGCCCCGCGAACAGCACGGTGCCGAGAATCGCGATACCCAGCGCCGAGCCGAGTTGCCGGGACGTGCTCTGGATCCCCGAGCCCTGACCACTGGCGGCCACTGGCACATCGGCCAGCACCACACCGGTCAGCTGGGCCGTGGCCAGACCGACGCCCAAGCCGTAGATGAACAGGAACACCACCACTGGCCAGACCGACACCGTCGGCGAGGCGACGATACCGATGCCCAAGACGCCGACGATCTCGGCCACGATGCCGACCCGCACCACGAACACCGGGCCTTTGGCTCGGGTCAATTGCGCGCCGAACCCGGACGCCAGGAAGCTGCCCAGCGCCAGGGCCAACAGGATCTTGCCGGTGTCGAAGGCCGAGTAGCCCAGTACGTTCTGCAGCCACAGCGGGAGCGCGAAGAGCAGACCGAACTCCCCCATGCTGACGATTCCCGCCGCGATGTTGCCGTTGCGGAAGCTGTCGATGCCGAACAGCGAGAAGTCCAGCAGAACAGGTTTGCCCGCCCTGTTGCGTGCCCGTTCATAGAAGTAGAACGACACCAGGGCGGCCCCGCCGATGAGGAACGCCACCGGCACCGGCGAGATGGGCATCCCCCAGTGCAGCCCCGCCAGATCCGGCTCCCCGAGGGTGGCCCACCAGCCGTAGCTGCGCCCCTCGATCAACCCGAACACGAACAAGCCCACGCCGACCACGGACAGCAAGGCGCCCACCACGTCAACGGCGCTCTGCGCTTCAGTGTCCTTGGACTCCTTGACGAAGATCCAGGTGCCGATCAGCACGATCGCACCGAGCGGGATGTTGATACCGAACGCCCACCGCCACGAGAACGAGGTGGTGAGCCAACCGCCCAACAGCGGGCCGAGCGCGGCAGCACCCCCGATGGTCGAACCCCAGATCGCGAACGCGACGGCGCGATCCTTGCCGCGGAAGTTGGCGTTGATGATCGACAGCGACGTCGGCAGCATGAGGGCACCACCGAGGCCCTGCACCAGTCGGGCCGAGATCAACTCGCTGCCGCTGGTCGCCACCGCCGCCCACACGCTCGACAGGACGAACACCAGGACACCGATGCTGAACAGCAGTTTGCGACCCCACCGGTCGGACAACCGCCCGAACATCAGCAGGAAGGCGGCGAACACCAGGGTGTAGGCCTCCTGCACCCACTGCGCCTCGCTGGAGGTGATCCCGAGGTCGTCGATGATGCTCGGCACCGCGACGTTGACGATGGTCGCGTCGACGATGATCGCCGCCACCCCCAGGGCGACGAAGAACAAGCCGAACCAGCGACCCTTGTCGACCGGTCCGGCGCCATCCTCCTGTGGCACCTGGCTCTCCTGCGCGGCATCGGACATGCGTGTGCCTCCCTCGTAGCGCGGGCCCAGGCACACTAGTCGCGTTGTCCGGGCGGCTGTCAGGGTAACGTTTGCCACCAGGCACTGCGCTGCGAAACCCCGAAGTAAGACGAGAGGATCCCCATGTGCGGCTGTTTCGCGCTGTTACTCGGGTCTGCCTTCCCGCGGTTGACCTTGGCCCTGATCTGGCTGTTCTCCGACCTGATCGGGCGGGCCTTCGAGGGTGAATGGGTGCTGCCGCTGGTCGGACTGCTGCTGCTGCCCTACACGACGCTGGCCTATGTCCTCGTGTTCTGGTTCACCGGCTACGAGCCAGTAGCCGGCTTCGGGTGGGCATTCGTCGTGCTCGGCCTGTTCTTCGACCTCGGCTCGTACGCCGCTGCGGGCCAAAACCGTCGCGCCGCCGCCTGATCCCTGGTGCCTGACCGTCGCGCGCTGCAACAGCGGCGCGGCGGGCGCTAGCCTCGCGCAGTAGCCACCACACGCTCGCGAGCAGGAGTCCGGCATGAGTGACCCACGCATCGATCCGCGCCGACACGACCTGAAACGGATGATCGACAGTCTGCGGGTGAAGCCGGGCAGCGAAGTCCGCCTGCCACACGACTTCGACCCCCGTTTCAAGCCTGACTCAGTGTCGAAGGAGGACGCCGCGGCGCTGCTGCAGACAGGTGTCGATGTGCTCGCCGAATACCAGGATCGGCTGTACGCGCAGGACACCTACTCGGTGCTGCTGGTGCTGCAGGCGATGGACGCCGCCGGCAAGGACGGCAACATCAAACACGTCATGAGCGGGGTCAATCCGCAGGGCGTCAACGTGCATTCGTTCAAGAGCCCCTCCACCGAGGAGTTGGATCACGAGTTCCTCTGGCGCTGCGCCCAACGGGTACCGGCCAAGGGCATGATCGGGATCTTCAACCGGTCGTACTACGAAGAGGTGCTGGTGGTGCGGGTGCACCCAAAGTACCTCGGCGCACAGCACCTGCCGCCGGATGCCACCAAGGAGCCGCACATTTGGCGGCGCCGCTTCCGCGAGATCAACGACTGGGAGCGCTACCTGGTCGACAACGGCACGAAGGTGGTCAAGATCTTCCTCAATGTGAGCCGGGACGAGCAGGCGCGCCGGTTCCTGTCCCGTATCGACGATCCGGCCAAGAACTGGAAGTTCTCCCCGGCGGACATGGCCGAGCGCGGCTTCTGGGACGACTACCAGCATGCCTACTCCGAACTGTTGAGCCACACCAGCACCGACCACGCACCGTGGTACGTCGTGCCCGCGGACCGCAAGTGGTTCGCCAGGCTGGCCACGGTGGCGATCCTCACCGACACGTTGATGGACCTGGACCCGCAGTACCCCACGGTGGATCCTGCGGTGAAGGCGACGATGGCCGAACTCAAGAAGCAGTTGGAGGCCGAACTACCAGCCGAAGAGGACTGAAGCCCCGCGGCCCGTCAACGGGATCACCCGTCGCTGAGCAGTGCCCAGCCCTTGGCCGGCAGGGTCACCCCGTCCGGGCCTGGGGCACCCGTGCCGGCATGTCGAAGCCAGTCCCCGGGTGGCAGCGGCAACGTGCAATCCGCAGCGGAGAGATTCAGCGCCACGGCAACTCGGCGCCCCTGCCCAGTTGTCGCAGTTGTCACCAACACCATGGTCGCGTTGGCAAGATGGGTCACTTCGGTGCGCGCGTCGACGAGCCAGGGCCGATCCCGACGGAAGGCGATCAGTTGCTGATGCAACTCGAACGTGGGTGCCCCCAGTGCCGAGAACTCCCGCGGGTGCTCCGGAAACGGCGGCCGGACCTCGTCGTCGCCACCCTCGCGCTCGTACTTCACGCCCGCGTACCCCTGCTCATCACCGGCATAGACCACGGGCGTCCCGCCGACGCCCATCAGCACAGCCAGGGCATGTGGCAGGAAGTCATGGTCGGAGAGCTTGCTGGCGATCCGAGTGGTGTCGTGGTTGCCCAGGAAGGTGACCGGCACGAAGGTGTCGAGGTAACCGTTGTGGCGACCGAGCGCATGGGCCAACTCAAAGAAGTTGACGTCGTTGATCGAACTGGCGATCGCCTTCCACAACTCGTACTGCGTCACGGAGTCCAGGCCCGCTGCCACCACCACCGCCGGGTAGTCCCCATGGATCACCTCTCCGAACAACCAGCACTCCGGGTGCCGCTCGCGAACCCGCCCGGTCACCTCGTGCCAGAAGTCCACGGGCGCCGCGTAGGCCGCGTCCAGGCGCCAGCCGTCGACCCCCACATCGGCCCAGTGGACCATGACAGACACCACGTAGTCCCGCACCGCGGGGTTGCCGTGGTTGAGCGTGACGAGTTGGTCATGCCCCTCGAAGGCACGCACCTCGGGCTCGCCGCCGTTGTCCGGCCAGTCGAGTTGAAACCACCCTGCCGACTCCGACCCCTGACCCTCGGCCAGTGCCTGGCCGAACCGCTCGAAACCGCGTCCGACGTGATTGAACACGCCATCCAACACGATCCGCAGCCCTCGCTCATGAGCGGCCACGAGCAATTCGGCGAGATCGTCCGCATCGCCCAGCCGCGGGTCCACCCGAAAGTGGTCGACGGTGTCGTAGCCGTGACTGGTCGAGGCGAACACCGGGCCGAGGACCCAGCCCTCAACGCCGAGTTCCAGCGAGTAGTCAAGCCACTGTTCCAGCGTCGGCAGGCGGTGCTGGATCGTCGGGTCGGGCCCGAGGTCGACGGCGAACCGCTCAGCCCCCAGGAAGCCGAGCGGGTAGACATGCCACCACACGCCACGCGGTGGGATGGAACGATCGACGGCTGCACCGGGATTGGTCATGCGTCCCATGGTCGCAGGGCGGGCCCCAAGGAGGCGCGCGACGCAGCCAAG
>JAUPKO010000729.1 GCA_030837395.1 Actinomycetota bacterium
CCCGACGACGGCCTACGCCACGAACTCATCGACGGCCAATTCGTCATGACCCCAGCACCTGGATCGGACCACCAAACCCTGGCCATGAGGCTCGCGGCCCTGATCGACCAGACAGTGCGAGGCACCCACCTCAAAGTCCTCTCCGCCCCGTATGACGTGCAGCTCGGCCCGCACGTGGTCGAACCCGACGTCATCGTCGCCCCCAAAGCTGACTTCACTGCCAAGGACCTGCCAGTCCCGCCGCTGCTTGTTGTCGAGGTTCTCTCGCCCAGCACCCGCCACCTCGACCGCGGACGCAAACGTGACCTCTACGCCGAAGCCGGCGTCGCCCACTACTGGATCGTCGACCCGGACGTGCCGAGCATCACCACCTACGAACTCGCCGACGGCGCCTACCGCCAGACCGCCCACGTCAGCGGCGCCCAGACCCTGCAAGTGCAGCACCCCTTTGGCCTGTCCCTCACCCCCGCCGACCTTCTACGCGACTGAACGCCGGCCCGCGGGACTGAACGCCGGCCCGCGGGTGCTGAACGCCCGGCCCCATCCTCAGCGCGGCTCCGGCCCCAGTTCCGGCTCCGCAAGTGGACACTTGCGTCAAACAAGACCCCGGAATCCGACCGCATTCCAGCCGGGAACGTGACACAGGTCTCCACTTGCGATCAGCCCACCAGACACCACGGCGGCTCGGCCCGCCTGCCGGCCTGGGCGTCTCGGGGCGGATGGCATCCGACCTGACGCGCCCGCCTCGGTTTCCCGGGGGGGAGTACCACGCGAAGCGGCTGGACTCCAGATCAACCGCTGCCGTGTGGGCCGTCCCCGCACCTGTGGATAGCCGTTTGACGCCGGCCCCGCTGCGGCGCACGCTTGCCGCATGAATCAAAGGGGGACATCATGGCCGTCATGGCCCACGCACTGCTCACCCGCGCCGACCTCGACGCCCTCCCCGACGACGGCCTGCGCCACGAACTCATCGACGGCCAATTCGTCATGACACCGGCACCAGGGTCGTACCACCAAACGGTCGCCGATGCAGTGTGCCGTCACGTGTGGAACGCCATTCGAGGCACCAACTTGAAAGTCCTGTCCGCTCCCTACGAAGTCGTCCTCGGACCACATGTGGTGCAGCCCGATGTCGTGCTGGCACCGCAAGCACACTTCACAGCCAAGAACCTGCCCGTACCCCCACTCCTCGCGGTCGAGGTACTGTCGCCCAGCACACGCCACCTCGACCGGGGCCGCAAACGTGACCTCTACGCCGAAGCCGGAGTGGCCCACTACTGGATCGTCGACCCCGACGTCCCAAGCATCACCACCTACGAACTCGCCAACGGCGCCTACCGCCAGAACGCCCACGTGGAAGCGGACGAGATGCTCACCGTCCAAGAACCGATCCGGCTGCACATCACTGCTGACGAACTGCTCATCGACTGAACCGCAGGGGCGGGGATGCCTTCGCGGCCTGTCACCCACGATGATCGCATCGAACTGCGCGTTCCCGTGACCCCTTAGCCTCGGTCCCGGCATCGCCAGGGCCGAACTGCGGGTTTCAGTGACCCCTTCGGATGACGATTCGGGCCTGAAGGGGTCAGGTAAATGCGCAACTGAGGGAGGCCACATCCATGACCGGCGCCAAGGGCGCACAGAAACCCGCATCTGGCCGCAAGTTGGCACGCCACCTCGGCGTCGAAGTGCCGTGGGGGTTGGCAATTCCACGGCGGCCCCCACCACTGGCTCGGCCCGCCGGGCCGAAGCCTAACGCGGTCGGTTCGGTTCACAGGCTGGTCCGATGTGAAGCCACGGGCCTGCGGATCATCTGGCGCCGCGTGGACCGCCCCCGCCTGTGGATAGCCGTTTGACGCGGGCACCGCTGCGATGGACGCTTGCCGCATGCACCAAGGGGGGACATCATGGCCGTCATGGCCCACACACGCCTACTCACCCGCGCCGACCTCGACGCCCTACCCGACGACGGCCTACGCCACGAACTCATCGACGGCCAATTCGTCATGACACCGGCACCAGGCACAACCCACCAAATCATCGCCGACTCGTTCGTCGAGATCCTCCGGCCGATCCTGCGAGGAACCGACCTCAGGGTCCTGTCGTCTCCGTACGACGTGGTACTTGGTCCCCACGTGGTGGAGCCCGACGTCGTGGTGGCGCCGCGGGCGGGCTTCACCGCCAAGAATCTACCCGTGCCGCCGCTGCTTGTTATCGAGGTCCTCTCGCCCAGCACGTCCCACCTCGACCGGGGCCGCAAACGCGAAATCTACGCCGAAGCCGGAGTCGCCCAGTACTGGATCGTCGACCCCGAGGTACCGAGCATCGCCACCTTCAAACTCGTCGACGGCACCTACCGCCAGACCGCCCACGCCACCGGCGACCAGGCACTTAGCGTCCAGCAGCCAGTACCACTCCGCCTCACCCCCGCCGACCTCCTCGACGACTGACCTCAGGCGACTCCGGCTGCGCCCCCACCTTCACAAGTGCACACCTGTGTGACGCGAGGACCGACAGGTCCGGCTCGATTCGGGCCGGGAAGATCACTCAGGTATCCCGTGTCGTTCGCACCGTCGGCCTGGCCCCGCCCACCCCTCGCCGGCACCGTCGGCCTGGCCCGTCGGCGAACACCGCCCGGCGCCTACCCTTGGTCCATGCCG
>JAUPKO010000079.1 GCA_030837395.1 Actinomycetota bacterium
CTGAGTCGCACCGGCGGCGAAGAACTGAACCTTGGCGGTGGCGACGCCGTTGCTTTGGGCGGCCGTCATCCCAGCGGCACCAGCCTCGGCCACCAGTTGCATCGCCTGCTGGAGGTCGCTGCAGCCAGGCGGCGGCGGCAATACTGCGCACAGCTGCGTCATCCCGGCTATCAGACTCGCATTGGCTGCGAAACTCTTGGCCACGACAGTAGCGGCGGCAGTGCTGACCTCGGCCATCTCGGTCGAAGCGACTGCGGAAAGTGCATCGGCCAATTCCCGCAGTTTCGCATCCAGTTCAGCGCTGCCCGCTGCCGTGGCGCGCGCCACCTGGTACAGCGTTGCGCCAGGCGGCAGCGGGTCGACCACTGGGTCACTCGGCGACCCGACGACTGCGGCGATCTTGCGAACTGCCTCAGCCAAGGCCGCAGCCGTCTCGACTGCCACCGGCAAACCTTTGGGGCCCGCCAGGGTGTCCAGGCCGGTGGTGAGTTGGGCGAGACCGTCGCTGAGGCCAGCGAGCCCGCTGGTCAAGCTGGAGGAGCCCTGTTGGGCGGCATTCAAGCCGGTCGCCAACTGCTGGGAACTGTCCTGCAAGGTAAGCAATCCCGCCGTCAGCTCCGCCGTCCCCTGGGCAATCTTCAAGGTGGACTCGTCGATGTTGCCCAGACCCTCGGCCAGGCTCTTGTTCCCCTTCAGCGTCTCGTCCAACATCCCGGTGGAGAATCCGACTGCGGCATCCTCTTTCGAGGTGACCGGCACTACTTCCATCCGGGCAGGCGGGACTTCCAGCGAATCGGCAGCGATCCGCAACTGGTAGCGCTGGGTATAGTCACCGAGCGGCGGATACAGCACCAGATTCCAGGTGGCCTGGGAGCGTCCCTCCCTCGTCGTCTCGAGCACGGCTCCGGGCGCCGCGAGCAATCGTTGACCGGGCGCCAGCACAATTCTCAGCGTGCCGGCGAACGGCGCGAACACCGGCTTCTTCTCCGAGTGGTCAACCCCTTGCGCGTCCTGATAGCTGATGGTCTGGTCTTTCACCGTCGTGTTGGTCACGGTGTAGGTGACCTTCATCTCACCGGCGGCTCCAGTCACCGAGTCGGGTGCCACTGCCTGACCGGCTCGCTGGTACTCCGCATGCAGGGCCACTGGCAACGGCTTGCCGAACGTTGCCTGCGTGGTTACGGATCCGATCGGTCCCCCGACCGTGATCAGCGCATCCGATCCGGTGGTCTTCGGGCTGCCGCGCTGACCGACGTAAGTGATGTCGGTGGTCGACGTCGGATTCTTGTAGGTCTTCTCCGGGAGTCCTGTCGCCGAGAGTCGGTCGATCAGAGTGGCCGAGGTCGGTAACCCAGACGGGCCGAGATCGGCCATCACCAATTCGTCGTTGACTAGCCTGGCCGCTGGCGGTTCTACCGACGGATCAGCCGCCGACCTTGCCGAGGCAGGAGCCGTCACTGCCGGGACTAGCAGGGACGCGACCAGCGGGGCAGCGATCAGCTGGCCGACAATCCGCCAGGGACGCGACCTCATGACTCGCCGCCATTCGTGTCGCCGCCGACGGGACCGCCACCGTCAGAACCCGGCGGTGGCCGGAACCTCTGGTAGGGATCACCCGTCGGCGGCGGACCCTGGCTCGGCTCCGCCAAGCCGACACTCGACAGCCGGGTGGACGTCGCGCCGACCGCCGGGCGGATGGTGACGGCAGCTGCCTCCTCGGGCGCCGTCGACGGCAGCACAGGTGGCTCGTCCGGTACCGGCGACGCCCGACGGCCGCGCCGCCGGTCCGCGCTGAAGGTGCGACCGACCGTCGCCACCAGTAGCGCCAACAGCCCTGGAAGCAAGGCAGCGGACAGGATTTGGCTCACACCTACACCCTGCCCCGAGAGCGCCCCAACCGCGTCGGGAACCACTGCCATTCGGGCCACAACTAGCGCAATGCCACCGAAAGCCGCCGGGATCCAGATGGATCGAGCACCCGCGACCAGGATAAGAACCCCGGTGATCGCGACCGACCAGGCCAGCAGCCAACCGTTGGTTCGATCAGGTGCGCCGGCCGCGCTCACAACTCCGGCGACGAATGCCATCAACGCCGCACCCGCGACGAAACTCAGCGCCCGCGGCAGGGCGCCCCAATCCCCGTCCCTTCGCCTCAGCGGCAGGACCGCAATCAACCCCCCGCACACCGCCGAGAGTGCTGCGGCCGGCAGCAGGGCCGCCGCCGGGCCGGCGATCACAAATGCAGAGGCACACGCTGCCACGACACCGGCTGCGGCCCAGAGCGCTGGGGCACGTGGGCTGCGGCGACCGCGGGGCTCGGTGGACTCGGCCATGATCGCCACCGCGTCCAGCGCCGCCGGGTCACCTTCGACGTGCATCTGTGGCAGCAGACGGTCGAGCCACCCCGGCAGCCACCAGGTCCCCTTCTGCGCGAGCACCATGATCGCCGGAACGAGCAGACACCTCACGATCGTGGCATCCACAAAGACCGCGGTCGCCAAACCGATCCCGAACATCTTCACGATCGCGTTGTCAGAGAGCACGAAGCTGCCGAACACAACACACATGATCAATGCGGCTGACGTCACCACCTTGCCGGTGTCGGCGAGTCCTCGCCGAACCGACACTGTCATGTCGCCAGTGCGCTCCCAGTGTTCCCGGAAGGCGGTCAACAGGAACACCTCGTAGTCCATCGACAGGCCGAAGAGGACCGCGAACATCATCATCGGCACATAGGACTCGATCGGTATCGGCCCTTCCAGTCCGATCGCCTCCGCACCCCAGCCCCATTGGAACACCGCCGTGACCACCCCGTAGGCGGCGGCGATCGAGATCAGGTTCATCAGCGCGGCTTTGAAGGGGATCAGCAGCGACCGGTAGGCCACCATCAGCAGCACGAACGAGAGCGAGACCACCCCGAGGATGAACCAGGGGGTGCGTTGGGCGATCAATTCGCTCAGATCAGTCGTCGCCGCTGTGACACCCCCCACATGCGCGGACATCCCCTGACCGGCCTCCGCCGCCGGCAACACCTCGGTCCGCAACTGCTTGACCAATTCCTCGGTGCGGGGATCCGCACCACTCCACTCCGGGGTCACTCGGATGATCGACACGCCACCGTCGGTGCTCACCACGGCCGGGTC
>JAUPKO010000080.1 GCA_030837395.1 Actinomycetota bacterium
TAGTGCGACTCGCCCGTCACCATCTCTCGCGCGGTCTGGCGCTGTGCCGACCGGAGTTGGTCACGTTGCTTCGTGATCCAACTCAGCCGCTGAACCACGGCCAGGCGCACCGCTTCGTCGTCCAGCTTGAGCGGCGCGGCGATCCGAACCCGGCCCAGCGGTGGGTAGACGCCGATATGCAGGTTCTTGATGTCCTTGTAGACGACGTCGATGTCGATTCCGCGAACCCTCAAGTAGGCGCTAGTGGTACTCATGGCGCGCCTTCACCAGGTCGAACAGTTCGTCGAGGCGATCGAAGTCCGCGGGCAGGGCCTGCCTGAGCGCGAGCTTGACCTTCTTCTCCTTCATCGGGTTACCGATCCAGGAGTCGGGCTTGGTGTGGCGGATGGTGGTGTCCATCTCGACGGCCAACTCGGTGGACGGATGGAAGAAGTCCACCAGCGCTCGGCGGGCACCGTTGTTGGCCCAGTCGGGATAGGCGGTGTCAGACTCCCCTCGCCCCAGTTTTTCGGCTTGTGCCAGCAGGGTGGCCAAGTACTGCTGGTAGTCCAGCGCGCCCTTGCGGCGCTCTTCGAGCACAGCATCGAGCAGGTCGGACATCTTGTCGTAGTACTTGGGGTTCGTTGCCCGCTCGTCGATGATCACCTTGCGCATGTTGTTCGCGATCGTCTCGGCGACGGCTTCGGGGTCGCCCTTGATGCCTGCGGGGAGTTTGTCGATGGCCCCGGCGCCGAGTTGGACGATGAGTTGAATCAGTCCGGTATCCGCGAAGTCGGAGACGGTTTCGGAAGGCGCGGCGCTGATGTAGGTGTCGAGCAGGTGCCGCATCCCGGCCTCGTACTGCGTGAAGTCGATGTCCTCGCCAGCCCCGAGTTTGACCTCGTCCCGGACGTTGGCGTAGTGGCCGATCTCGGTCTTGATTCGGGCCGCGTCGCGGTCGCTGTAGCCGGCGGCGGTCATCTCGTTGGCGAGGTTGCCGTAGCAGCGGGTCACTGCGGCGACCGCCTTGTAGAGCTCAACGCGTTTGGGTTCGTTGGCCTTGAGTTGCGCGGCGTTTCCCTGCTCGTTGGCGCAGAAGTACTGCTGATACTGGAGCGTATTCTTCGGCGGGGCCACCGGTTCGCACAAAGCCCGGATCGTCTCAAGGGCATCGTCGAGATCCTCGCGGGCCTTCTCGATCCGGTCGGAGAGCAGGCCTTCGATGTCCTTGCGTTCGTAGCCGTCCAGGGCGCCGCTGGTGTAGTCGGTGATGGCGTCCTCGAGGGAGTTGAACAGGTCCCGGTAGTCGACGATGTAGCCGTAGTCCTTGTCGTCACCGTCGAGTCGGTTGACGCGGCAGATGGCTTGGAACAGGCCGTGGTCGGCCATCTTCTTGTCGATGTACAGGTAGGTGGCTGAAGGCGCGTCGAAGCCGGTCAGCAGTTTGTCGACCACGATCAGTAGCCGCATTTGGCCCGGGTGTTTGATGAACCGCTCTTTCACGTCTCGCTCGAACTGGTCCACCTTGAACATTGCCGTGTCGGCGGGTTCGTCGAAGTGGTCGGCGAGCATCTGCCGGTAGATGTCGAATTGGCGAAGGGCCTCGGTGGCGCCGTGGCCGGAATCCGCCTTGGCAATGTCGCCCACTTGCGGTTCGTAGCTGGTGACGATGGCGCACTTGCCTTTGAACCCGGCCTGGCAGAACAGTTCATAGAACTTGCAGGCCTGGTAGATGCTGGCGCCGACCAGCATGGCGTTGCCGCGGCCGTCGGAGAGGCGGGGTTTGGTCTCCATGTCCAGCAGGATGTCGTCGACGATCTGTCGAGCGCGGGGTTCGGAACTGACGACCTTCTGCATCGTCCCCCAACGCTTCTTCAACTCGGCCCGGGACAGGTCGGTCATGCCCTTGGTCTTGGCGTCAAACCACTTGTCGATCTTCTCCGGGGAGGTCAGCTCCTGATCGATGGCGCGAGCCTCGTAGCGCAGATCGAGCACGACGCCGTCCTCCACAGCTTCGTCGAACTTGTAGGTGTGGATGAAACTGCCGAAGGTTTCGATGCTGGTCGCCTTATCGGCCTTGAGCAACGGGGTGCCGGTGAAGCCGATGAACATGGCGCTGGGGAGGAGCTCGTTCATGGCGTCGTGCAGCTTGCCCGACTGGGTGCGGTGGGCTTCATCCACGAAAACGAACAGGTTGCCCTTCGCTCGGAAGTTCGCGGGAACCTGAGAGTTGAGTTCGCGCACGAAGGCGGAGCCTTCCTTCGCATGCGCGCCGCCAGCGACGGAGCCCTCCGCAGGCGGCGCGTCGTCGTCCGGCCCGCGGAACTTGTGGATCAGCGAGCAGATCAGCCACTCCTCGGATCCGTTGAGGGTGGCCACCATGTCGGCACCGCTGGTGGTCCGGTAGATCGACTCGTTGACGCCTGCGAAGACACCTTCGATCTGCTGGTCGAGTTCGGTGCGGTCGGTGACCAGCAGGACTCGGGCATCGGACTGGTTCTCCCGGATCCACTTGGCCAGCCACACCATGGTCAGAGACTTGCCCGACCCCTGGGTGTGCCAGATGATGCCGCCTTCGCGCTTAGCGATCCTGGCCTGGGCGGCCTTCACCCCGAAGTACTGGTTGTGGCGGCAGGTCTTCTTGACGCCGGAATCGAACACCATAAAGTCGTGCACGACTTCGAGTAGACGCGGCTTGGAGCAGAGCTGAGTCAACGCCCTGTCGAGGGGCTCCTCGATGTTCGACTCCTCGCGCCAGGACAGCCAGTACTTCTCGGCCGTGTCGATGACGCCGTACCGCAGCCCCTCGACCTCGTTGCCGGCCATCACAAGTTGGA
>JAUPKO010000730.1 GCA_030837395.1 Actinomycetota bacterium
CAGCGAGTGTTCGCGCCTGAGTCACCTCGTGGCCGACTTGATCGACCTCTCCCGGCTCCAGGGCGACCAGCCGCTGGACAGCGCCAAACCGGTGAGTGTCGACTTCATGCTCTCGGAGGCCACCGACATGCTGGCCACCGCTGCTCGCAAGGCCGAGATCGAGGTCGTCACCGGCGGGGCGCACGACCTCTACGTCTACGGCGTCGAGGACCAACTCATCACCGCCGTTCGTAATCTGCTGGCCAACGCGATCGCCTACTCCACCTCACGCACCCGGGTGGCCATCGGCGTGGCCGAGCGCGACGGCATCGTCAATATCTCGGTCACGGACCAGGGCATCGGCATCGCACAGCAGGACTTGGACCGCATCTTCGAACGTTTCTACCGGGTCGACCCCGCCCGCTCGCGCATCACCGGCGGCACGGGTCTGGGGTTGGCCATCGTCAAACACGTCTGCAACAACCACGGCGGCGACGTCACGGTGTGGTCGGTCGAGGGTGAGGGCAGCACGTTCACGTTGCGCCTGCCCGCCTACCGGCCCGGCACCGATTCCACCGCCCCGACACTTGCCGAACCGGAGGGCACCCAGGCATGGCAACACTGAGGGAAGCGACCAAGATCCTCGTGGTCGAAGACGAGGAGTCGATCAGCGAGGCCCTCGCCTATGTGTTGGGCAAGGAGGGTTTCGTCGTGCAGGTGGCCAACACCGGCACCGACGGGCTCGCCGAGTTCCAACTGTGGTCGCCGGACTTGGTGCTGCTCGACGTCATGCTGCCGGGCCTGCCGGGCACCGAGGTGTGTCGGGCGATCCGAACCACATCATCGGTGCCGATCATCATGCTGACGGCCAAAGACGCCGAGATCGACAAGGTGGTCGGCTTGGAGTTGGGGGCCGACGACTACGTCACCAAGCCGTTCTCCACTCGCGAGCTGCTCGCCCGGATCCGGGCGGTGCTGCGTCGGCAGGGCACCCCGGCCGAGGATGACGAGTCCGGCGTGGTGATCGCCGGCCCGGTGCGCCTGGACTCGGATCGGCACGTGGTGCAGGTGCGTGGAGCGGAGGTGCGCTTCCCGCTCAAGGAGTTCGAACTACTCGAGTTGCTGGTGCGCAACGAAGGCCGGGTGCTCACCCGCGCCCAGTTGATCGACCGGGTGTGGGGAAGCAACTACGTGGGTGACACCAAGACGCTTGACGTTCATGTGAAGCGACTGCGCGGCAAGATCGAGCAGGAGCCGGGCCAGCCCAGGCACCTGATCACGGTGCGGGGTCTGGGCTACAAGTACCAGAACTGAGCAGGTCAGCCTGCGGGGGCCTCGGCGGCAGGAGCCTCGGCGGCGGCCGAGGGCGAGCCGGAGGTCGTGGGGGAGGCGGATTCCGAGGCGGTGGCCTCGCCGTCCTCGGAACCGCTCTTGGACGCCTTCACCACATCCGCGTACGGGCCGACACCGGGCACCACGAGCACCGACACGTCGACCTTGCCGGCGTTCTTGAACTCCAGAGTGGTGTTCAGGAAGGGGGACGGCTCATCCGGAACGCTGCCAACGCTGGCGAAGTGGGTGCCGTTGAAGCCGATGCGGACCGGCAAGGATGGCTCGATCTTGACTGGGGCTCCGGTGAGCGCGGCGTCGCCGCCGGGTGCCGCGCTGACCGAGAGCAACTCGTCCGGCTGGCCGTTCTGCACCAGCAACATGGTGCCGCTGAAGTAGGCGGTATCAGGCTTCGCGGGGTCGCGCACCCAGATCAGCCCGCGGCCTTGGACGTCGCCGGAGTCGAAGCTGGCCACCTCGCCGCCTTGCTGCTGGGCTGTCGTCTGCGCCTGGTAGCCGTTGAAGCAGCCACTCAGAGTGCCCGCCAGCGCGAGGCAGGTCAGCCCGGCGGCGATTCCACGTCGGTACACGGTCGTCCTCCCGCTCGCGGCGCCATTGCGCCGACATCAATAAGGGTTCGGAAGGTGAGCCTAGCGGGTCATGGTGCGGAAGCGGTGGCCTGTCCGAGGCTTGTCGTGATGTTCACTGAGGGATCGGCATTTCGCACCACGTCGACGACGCGGCCGTCGGGTGCGACGACCAAGATGGTGACGCCCGCCGGGGTGAATTCGTCGAAGGTCCCCAACGGTGCGGTCATCGTGACGGCGCCAATCTGATCCGCCGCCGCGGTGAAGGTAACCTCGCCGGTTTCTGCGTCGGGCGTGACCGTGCCGAGCGGGACCCTGGGCAGAGGTGCCGAATCCTCTGGCCCCGCCCGACCGTTGTCGCGTGGGATTGACCCCGGGCCGGCGACGATCATCCGCACCTTGGCCGCCTCGGCCTGCGACGCGATCCACTCCAAAGTGGCCGCGCAGCGACTTCCACAGGTGCCCGTGTCGAGCACGGCGATCACTGCGGGACGAATGTCTCGAAGCAGCCGTGCCGAACCGTTGACCCCCACCGCCGCGCTGGGCAGCAGGCCACCCACGGTGCCCACCGGCGAGGTCTCGAGGGCCAATGGGGCCGTGGCGGTCGGGGCGTCGGGCCGAGTGACTGACGCCAACATGAGCGAGGCAAACATCGCGAAGACGGCCGCTGCCAGGAACGCCATCGGCGCAAGGCGGTGCCCGATGGTGCCGAACCAGGGCAGGCCATCGCGCCAGCGGGCCGGGTGGCCTACGTCCTGCGGATGGTCGGGGGAGTGGCGAACATCGCCACGAGCCGACAGTTCCTCGTAGTAGCGCCACCGGTCCGAGTCCAGCGCCGAGGCGTCGTCGGGCACGGTGAAACCGGCGAGGTCGTCAGGTTCCGGCGGGCTTCCCATACCTCAAGTATTGCCGTGTGCGCCGGAGCCCGCCAGCCCGCGGTGGGCCCGCAGGTGAAGTTCAAGTGGAGTATCTAAGCATTCACATGTGGTGATCTCGCGCACACCCCGCCGTGTTATCCTTTATGGGCCAACGAAAGGGGCCCAACCAGATGACTTTTTCAGTCGGCGACACCGTCGTGTACCCCCACCATGGGGCGGCGCTCATCGAATCCATCGAGATGCGCGACATCGGCGGCCAAGAGCGCAAATACCTGGTGCTGAGGGTTGCGCAAGGGGACCTCACAGTGAGGGTGCCGGCTGACAACGTCGACCTCGTTGGGGTGCGGGACGTGGTCAACCAGGAGGGTCTGGACCGCGTGTTCGAGGTGCTGCGCCAGCCTTACACCGAGGAGCCCACCAACTGGTCGCGCCGCTACAAGGCCAATCTTGAGAAGCTCGCCTCCGGTGATGTCATCAAGGTCGCCGAGGTCGTCCGCGACCTGTGGCGCCGGGACCAGGATCGCGGGCTCTCCGCCGGTGAGAAGCGCATGCTGTCCAAGGCCCGCCAGATTCTCGTCAGCGAGTTGGCCCTTGCTGAGCACAAGGACGAAGACGAAGCCGAGATCATCCTCGACGAAGTTCTGGCGTCCTGATTCGTCGTTGATCGCCGCCTTGACGTGACCGACATGCGGCTGGCCGCGCTGGTGGCTGCGGGGGGACTGGGCCTTCGGCTCGGACCGGGTGACCCCAAGGGCTTGCGGGAGTTGGGCGATCGTTCCCTGGTGGTGCACGCGATCGAACGGGTGGCCCGCACCTCGGGGCTTGCCGAGGTAGTAGTCGCTGCTCCGCCGAACTTCCATGCCGAGGTCGTGGCTGCGGTCGAATCGTGCGTCACGGCGGTGCCGGTGCGAGTGGTGCCCGGTGGCGTGTTGCGGCAGGACTCCGTGCGCAACATGCTCAGTGTGCTCGCACCTGAGGTCACCCACGTGTTGGTGCATGACGCCGCCCGTTCGCTGGCGCCGACGTCCTTGAGTGACACCGTCGTAGCCGCGCTCGTTGCCGGCCATCCTGCAGTCATCCCAGTGCTACCTGTGGCCGATACCGTCGCCCGGGTCGACGGCGAGTTCGTGGTTGCCAATGTTCCGCGGGCCGACCTGCGCCTCGTACAGACCCCACAGGGATTCCAACGACATCTGCTGCAGCGCGCCCACGACGACTGCCCGCCGGGCCTCGAGGCCACCGATGACGCGTCGTTGGTGGC
>JAUPKO010000731.1 GCA_030837395.1 Actinomycetota bacterium
CATCCAGGTGCCGATGCTGGTGGTCATGGGCTCGCGCGATCCGCTGCTGCCCAATGCCACCGAAGTCGACAAGGTCGCCCGCATCGCGGACCTGTCCGATGTCATGACGGCGGTGCGTCTGCACGGTGCGGCGCACGCGATCAACTGGTCACACCCGCAGGAACTCGCCGAGATCATCAATGTGTATGTGGCCGATCCCAGCATTCGCAACCCCAGCCTGCTGCCGCGCACCGCGCAGCTCATCGCCACGGCCTGACCCACACCGGCGGCGTCAGGTGTCGGCGAGCAGTGCCTCCGCCAGGCGCAGCGGACCGCCCTGCACGAAGCCGTGATCCGACAGGCACCACAGCTCGGCGATCACACCGCCGGCGAACGTCCAGGCCAGCAGCCGAGCCGGGTCGAGGCCGGCGGTCTCGGCAAGGATGGCTGCCCGGCGGTGGGCCTGGGCGCGCAGGTCATCGTGATTGCGCTGGGACATGGCCAGCGACCCGTGCAGGTTGAGCATGAGCACGACCGCGTCGAAGGTGGGATCGCCCCACCAGCCGTGCGGGTCGATGATGCGCCAGGTGTCGTCGCTGTCGCCGAGGCCGTGCCGCAGCAGATTCTGGTGGTGGGCATCGCCGTGGAGCACCGTGTCATCGGCGGTGGGCGCGGCCAGATCGGCTGCGATTGCCTGCGCGCGCCGTACCAGCTCTGCCGGCAGCGGCGGGGCGGCACCGTGGGCGTCGTCGCGCCGCCAGTACTCGTCGAACGTCTGCTGCAACTGCGTCAGGGCCGGCAACTCCGCAGGTCGTGCCACTTCCGCCACCGCGGCGTGCATGCGCGCATACACCGTCCCGGCGATGGCCGTCGCCGCGTCGTCGTCAACAGCGGCGAGCGGTCGGAGGTCGTCACCGAGCAGGATGCGTTCGAGCAGCAGGGCTCCGTCAGCCTCGACCAGCAGGCGGCACGCGACCGGCAAGGACTCCGCGCCCGCGACCCCGGCCCGCGCCTGTCCCGGGCCCGTGGCGTCGGCAGCCTCCGCTGGAGTCGGTCCCAGGTCCGTATAGGCCCGCAGTGCAGTTGCCTCCCGACGACGGGCCGGGGCATCCCCGACCTTGAGCACCACGTGCTGCTCACCCCGCATCCCGAACCACGTCTGCGAGTAGCGCGTGTGGGTGCGTTCGAGTAGCGCCACCCCCCAATGATCGGCGTGACGTCGGACGTCCTCGGGTGGGTCAGGCACCGACCTCTCCCTCAGTCGCGCATCGCCGTCGGCTTACGGGCGCAAATGCGCTCGACAGTCGGCGTACGGGGCCGGGCCGGGCGCCATAGGCCGACTGCGGTGCGCGTTCGACCCGATAACCCGACAGACGGGCGCGCGGATGAGCGCACGAGGGAGCCGACGCTCAGGCCTCGGGCGGGGTGAACGTCTTGGTGCGGGGCATCCCGGCCGCGCGACCCTTGGCGGAGATCACCAGGGCCATTTTGCGCGAGGCCTCGTCGATCATCTCGTCGCCGAGCATGACCGCCCCGAGCGCGCCACCCTCCGCCGACGTGTAGTAGTCGTAGGCGTCCAGGATCAGCTCGGCATGGTCGTAGTCGTCCTGCCGGGGTGAGTAGACCTCGTTGGCGGCGTCGACCTGGCCCGGGTGCAGCACCCACTTGCCGTCGAAGCCCAGTGCCGCCGAGCGCTCGGCCACCCGGCGGTAGGCGTCAACGTCGCGGATCTGCAGGAACGGGCCGTCGATGGCCTGCTTGTCGTACGCGCGGGCCGCCATCAGGATGCGCATGAGGATGTAGTGGTAGGCGTCGCCCTCGGTGTAGCCGGGGGGCTGCTCGCCGACGACGAGGCTCTTCATGTTGATGCTGGCCATGAAGTCGGCCGGGCCGAAGATGATCGTCTCAACCCGGGGCGAGGCGGCGGCGATGGCGTCCACGTTGATCAGACCCATGGCGTTCTCGATCTGTGCCTCAATGCCGATTCGACCGACCTCGTAGCCCATGGTCTTCTCGATCTGGGTGAGCAGGGTGTCGAGCCAGTGGATCTGCTCGGCCGTCTGCACCTTGGGCAGCATGATGGCGTCCAGGTTGGCACCGGCGCCCTCCACCACCTCGATCACGTCGCGGTACGTCCAGTGGGTGGTGAGGTCGTTGACGCGCACCACGCGCACCTTGCCGTCGTAGCCACCCTCATTGAGGGCCGCGACGATGTTCTTTCGGGCATCGGGCTTGGCGATGGGGGCCACCGCGTCCTCGATGTCCATGAAGATCTGGTCGGCGGGCAGGCCCCGGGCCTTGTCGAGCATTTTGGGATTGCTGCCCGGCACGGCGAGGTTGGAGCGGCGGGAACGCAGGGATCGCGACGTGGTTTCGGTCATGTTTCCAGACGATAGTGCCCCTATCCGACGACAGATTCCGCCAGGGTCGCCGATCCGGTGCGAATCTGCGCCCCAGGGCAGGTTCAGGTGGGTGATTCGGCCAGGGTCGCCGACGCTGTCGACCCCGCCCCCGCCCGCACCACCACCGCTACTCCGATCAGCAGCAGCACCAGTGCGGGCAGCACAGCCAGCGGCGGCCACTGCCCCAGGAACAGCGCCGCCATGATGGTCGCAAGGGGCATCTCGAAAAGGATTCCCATAGAGGTGACGGTTGCGGAGGTGGTGCGCAACGTGGCGTTGATGAGACTGTGGCCGAGCAATTGGGCCAGCACCGTGAGCGCAACGATCAGCGCCCACGCCTGCGCGGAGTACCCCGCCA
>JAUPKO010000732.1 GCA_030837395.1 Actinomycetota bacterium
CCCCTCGGCGATCATCGTCCGCGCCTTTCTCACCAGAAACGGCACGCGATTGACGAGCGCCCAGACGTACCAGCTCGTTGAGTTCGAGAAGGATCTGGAGTGTGCGGAAACCCGTGCACGACAGCGCCTCGTCGCCGCCCTCGGCTTCGATGGTTCGATTCTCGATCGCGATGAACTGGTCGCCCTCCCCGCCACCACGCCCGTTCAGCACTCGGCACCCGCCGCCGCTGACCCGAGCGTGCCCACCGCGGACGCCGTTGCGGAGAAGAGCCTCGAGCACAGCGAGCCCGCGTCGCCTGCTCTGCCCGTCCCCGTCGCAGTCTCCGCTTCCGCCACTGACCTGACCCCTGCACTGCGCAGCCAGGTGGCCATGAAGATCCAGATGCTCCGCGCCGCCGGTATCGACCCTGTCGAACCGACCACCAAGCGCGAGGCCCTGGAGCTCCTGCGTCAGCCTGTGCCCGTGAAGGAGCCCTCATGATCACGAGGATCTCCTACACCCGCGCGCAGTCGATCGGCACCTGCGGTCGAGCCTACCGATTCCGGTACATCGATCGTCTTGAGCCGGTCGCCACGTCCATCGCCATGCCCTTCGGCAAAGCGGTGCACGGCCCCGTCACCGACTACGTGATCGCTCACGCCCTCTCGAAGCCCTTCGACATCATGGCGAACTTCGAAGAAGCGTGGGTTAAGCACACGTCGGATCAGCAACTGAAGTACCCCATGAACTGGGATGCCGACTCGTCGTATGCCGCCGCCAAGCGGTTGGTCGAGTTGTTCCCTGAAGCCTGGGAGAAAGCCCAGTTGGTCGCTGTCCTGGATCAATCCGGTGCCCCCCTCGTGGAGCGCTGGCTTGTCGTCCCCGGTCCGCCCGGTGTCGAGATCGAACTTCGAATCGATTTTCTGGTGATGGATTTGCGCAGCGGCGCAATTGGTGTCCTCGACGCCAAGACCACCTCCGCCGAGCACTGCGAGGCATTCGGCTCGAACGCACTGCAACTGACGACCTATCAGTACGCAGTCGATCACGCCTTCGCTTCGTGTCTCGGTCCCGTCGCTAACGTCGGCTTCATGGAATTCGTGAAGCGCAAGGTCCCCAAGGGCAGCAAAGGCCAGGGACCGAGCATCGAACCCCCGACGTGGTACCCGCGCCGTTCGGACGAGGAGGTTCGCGAGATGCTGACGGCCTACGCCATTGCAGCTCGTGACATCCGTGACCAGCGGTTTCTCCGACCGTTCTTTGCTAGCTTCAACAGCCCCTGCAATCTCTGTGACTACGCACGACTGTGTGTTCACGGCGACCAACAGGGCTACCGGCTCCGCACCACTTCGCGCTGATCGCGTCCTCCGACGCGCCCACCGCGACCCGCGCTTCCAAGGAGAAAACTTATGATCCCCATCAAGCTCAACACCCTGCCCGGACTGGAGTCCCTTCCAGACGCGGTTACGGTGCGTGGCAACCCCCACCCGGTCCCGTTCTCACCGCCCATCGACCCTGACCACGTGTTCAGCGTGGACGTCGTCCGACCGATTCTCGGTTGGATGCTGTACGACAGCCCGGACATGCTTCTGCTGTTCGGTGATCGTGGGTCTGGCAAGTCGAGCACGCTCCGGCAATTCCACGCCTATCTCAATCTCCCCATGTTCTCCGTCTCGGGCCACAAGCGCCTGGAATGGGAGGACTTGCTCGGTGTGAAGGAAATCGTCGACGGTGACACCATCACCATGGACGGCCCCCTCACCCAGGCCTGGCGCGTCGGTGCGACCTTCCTGTTCGAGGAAATCGACCGTGCGCCCGAAGAGACGAGTATCGGCCTCAACCCCATCCTCGATGGGTACCCACTCATCAACGTGCTCAACGGTGGCGAGGTCATTCCGCGCATTGCTGGCGCCCGGTGTGCTGCTACCGCGAACACCAACGGCTCCGGTGACGTTCGGGGTGAGTACAACACCGCCAACATCCTCGACCAGTCCCTGATGGACCGGATGCAGGCCGTACGCGTTGACTACCCCACGCCCGAGCAGGAGTTCGCGCTTCTGAAGAAGAAGCTCGGCGACGCCATTCCCGACGCGATGCTCAACCAGAGCATCTCCATGGCCAACGACATTCGCTTTCTCCACGCGGGGAAGACGGACCGTCTGTCGGGCCATGTTCAGGCGTCGATGGCACCCACGATGGAGACCACGCTCAGCACGCGTTCGCTGCTGCGCCTGTGGAACCTCGTGATCCTGTACGCCGGGGTGGAGAAGCCACTGTTCTATGCGCTCGACATCGCTGTGACCAACAAGTGCAGCGAGGTGTGCGCCGAGGCGATCAAGAAGATCGCGGAGGCCCACTTCGCCGGAGGTGCCAGCCCATGATCGATTTCCAGGTCTTCCAAGGACCCGGGAATCGAATCGTTGCGGTGAGCACTCAGCCGGTCGGGGAGCACTGGACCGTCAAGGACGGCACGCAGGGCACTCGCCTGCGAATCTCGCAGTGGCCGCTCACCAAGTACCCGACGCTCGATGCCCTGAAGAGCGCCTTCCTCTCACCCCAGTACACGCACCTCTACACGGGTCACGTGGACACTCACGGGAACTCCGCTTCGGTATCAACCAAGTCGGTGATCTTCTGGGAGATTCGGGGTGCCGCGGTCGAATCGCTGCGCCGTGATCTCGTCCTGCTCGCCGACGAGCTGGCTGAGCTCGGTTCGACGGTTCGTGTCTCCGACGACGCCATCGGGTTGGTCCTCTGCGGATCTGCCTGGAAGTTCGGCGTTACCGCGAAGCCACAGCACCACTGCATCGCCGCCCAGGATGGGAACGGTGCCGGAACGCTGTTGCTCGCCCAGGCGCCCGAGTTGCTCGCGCTGCTCTGCGCGCTGTCTTCCAACCACCCGTTCGCATTCGCGGATCGGGACGGCAAGGCAGTCAGCGTCAAGCAGGTGCTGGAGCTCGGCTCTCGCTTCGTTCCCACGGCCCTTGTGCCGTTCATCAAGAAGCGCGGCAACGCACCGCTGTCGTTCTACGTCAAAACCGTAGGCCGGCCGCAAGTGTTGTTTTGACCGCGTATCCACCCAAGCCCTGGAGGGGACCTGTGCTTTCCCCACCGGGGAAGCCATGTCCCCTCCCTTATTTTTCCC
>JAUPKO010000733.1 GCA_030837395.1 Actinomycetota bacterium
CGCGCGCACGAGCTGCAGCGCCCGGGCAACCGCGGCGGCCTTCTGGAACCGGTTGAGCGGGTTAGGTGCCAGGGCCTGCTCGAGGACGTCGACCAGGCCCTGCGGGATTCCCGGGCGGTTAATGGCCCGCAACGGTGTGGTCCGAATGAGCGTCAATTGCTGGGCCTCCGTTGTCCCTTCGAACGGAGGGCTCCCCGCGAGCAGCGTGAACAAGGTCGAGCCGAGCGAGTAGATGTCGCTGGCCGGGCCATACTCGTTGGACGCGAGGACTTCGGGAGCGGCGTGCGTGCGTGAGAAGGCGATGGAAGAGGTGAATCGGCCCTGCACGTCGGACATGGCGGCCACCCCGAAATCCGACAGCAGGGGGCGTCCGTGATCGCTGACAAGGACGTTCTCCGGCTTCACATCGCGGTGGATGATCCCCTGATCGTGGGCGGCCTGCAGCGCGCTCGCGAGAGCGATGCCGACGTCGACCACCGCCATGGGCGGCAGCGGCCCTCGCTGGCCGAGCAGATCCGCCAGCGACCCGTTCCTGCAGTAGGGCATCACCAGGTAGCCCAGGGACCGAGTCGTCACCCCCGCCTCGTAGATGTCGATGACGTGGGGGTTCGCCGACAGTCGGCCGACGGCGCGGCATTCGTTCGTGAACCGGCGTGCGTCCTCCTCCTGGGAGAGATCGCCGCTGAGGATCTTCACCGCGACGTCTCGGTCGAGCGCCTCCTGCCGGCCTCGGTAGACCGTGGCGAAGCCACCGCGCCCCAGGCGCTCGGCGACCACGACGCCCGGAATCGCCAAGTCGACAGCGGAGGCAGGGGCCACAGAGTCCACGGAGTTCGGCTCGCCATCAGGTGCGGTGCTCGTGAAGTCGCCCATCACGCCGAGTCCTGGAAGGAGGACAGTTTGGCGACGAAGAAGGTGGATCCGATTCCCCATTCTCCGTTGGTGTCGACCAGCTCGAACAGCCGACGCTCCGTCTGGTATCGCCCACCCCACTTGGCGGGTCGCGTGAGCGTGTAGTCGACGTAGAACGCGTTGGGGCCGCAGACGTGCTCAGTGCCGTTGATGTCCAGCGTGTCGCCCATGGGGCAGCGCTGGGTCCAGTCCACCGCGACGTCGGTGATCCTGTTGGACTCACGTGAGTCGCGGAAGAAGCGCACAAAGAGCCGCTCGGCTGCCGACCGAGCATCAGCGGTGGGGGCAAAGTAGCCCGGCACGTAGTCCCAGGCGCCCGCCTGCAGGTCCGTGTAAAGGCCGTTCAGCAGTGCCGTGGCATCTGCCTCGTCGATGATGGGACCCAAGTACGCGGGCGCGGCGGGCGTTGGCGTAACCAACGTGACCGAGGGCGACAACGTCGGCGTCGGCGTTGGCGTAACCAACGTGACTGAGGGCGACAACGTCGGCGTCGGCGTCGGCGGCAAAGTAGGCGTGGCACTGACGGACGCGCCCGTTGGAGACTCCTGTGAGGGCGACTCATTTGCAGGGCCTGGATCCCCGCGGCCCGACGTTGAACCGGTCGACGTGGGCGAGGCGGACACGGTTGCGGTCCCTCCCGACACCGAGCCGCCGCTTGCACTCACGGAGAAGTGGAGGAACGCGAAGCTGCCGGCGAATGCGGTGACGGCGACGGCGACGGCCATCAGGCGTCGACGCACACGATGGGCCATTCCCCTGCCACTCCCCCCGAAGCGGTCTGCCACGGGCTTGACGATCAGGCCTCGCGTTACGTGCAGTATGCAGCATGCTTAGCCCCCTGAAAGGGTTCAGCCCGGGGGAGGGGCCATGCAGGGAACCATGACGTGTGGGCCCGGTCGGTCTCGCTGCGCCCTGTCCCCGGACAGTCCCACGCCCACGCCGACGCCAACGGGTACTCGCCCGTGACGGAACGGGCGAGTACCTACTGCGTCTCCTGTGGGGCACCCCTTCTCGGTCGTCCCTTCTGCACTGACTGCGGTCAGGCAGCACCGCCTTCAGTGGCCGCGCCGTCAGTCGCCGCAGACCAGCGCCATCCTTCGGGACGCATGGCTGTCCTTCTCGTCGTCCTTATCGGGATCGCCGTGATCGTCGCCAGCGCCCTATACATTCGCACTACTCGGGCTGGTGATGGTGCAGGCGATCTAGCCGATGCATCTCCAATGCCTGGCGTGACCTGGGTCGACTACAACTGCGACGGATCATTGTCGGCCACGCCGTGCGCCGAGACGCCGAGTCCGGTGCCCGACACGTCTCCGCCGAGTCCGGTGCCCGAGACGTCCTCACCTGCTCCCACCCCATCGCCTACTCCCGAGGAGCCTGATCCACAGTCGGAGGCCCCGCTGTCGGCAACCGCCGCCTTTGTCTGTGGTCGGAGCGTTTCGCAACTGCCTGACCTTCGCCCCAACAGCTTTGTTCTGGGCGAGGTGGAGCACCTCCAGGTCGCGCTCGCCACGATGGGCTTCAACCCCGGCCCCATTGATGGTGAGTACGGAACGCAGACGGAAGAAGCTGTCAAGCGATTCCAGCGGAGCACCCCCAACCTCAACGACGACGGATGGGTCGGCGCCTTCACCTGGACTCGGATACAGGAAAGGTTCTGTAGTGGCTAGACCCGGACGCCGGCGGTGTAGACAGGGGATTCCCCCATGTGCGTCCTGCCGGTGAACGACGGCCTCTGACTTGAGGTTCGCGCTCCACAGGTCTGGCCGACGCTCGCGGAATCCGTTGACGGTCAGATTTCTACCAGTTGAACAGACAGGTCAGGACCACGCCGAATTTGTCTGCATCGCCACCCGAGCTTCCCTGAACAACGATATCGCCCTTGACTGGGATTCCCTGTTGGCCGACTCCAGCGACATCAGTGGCAGTCAGCGTAACGGGGTTAGCTCCGGTCGATTGGATGGTGATGCCTCTGGGCCGGCTAGCGCTCCCGTCTTTGACTCCTATATCGGCGAGTACACAGCCTGCCTTCGCCGGCGCGGTTGCCTTCGTGGCCCAGCCATCGCGGAAGGACGTCAGGATCACTCCACCATACGTCGTGGGTGTCGTAGAGAAGAAGCTGAATCGGTTGTAGACCGGTA
>JAUPKO010000734.1 GCA_030837395.1 Actinomycetota bacterium
CTCCTCGTCGACCAGCAGCGCTTCGACGGCGGCGTCGCGTTTGGCAATGTGATCGAAGCCCTCGGCATCGCGCATCGCCGCCAGATCGACCCCGAGGTTCGCGCAGAAGGAGATCAAGTCATCGACCGCTGTGTCCAATGCCTCCGCAAGCGCGTCGATGATCTCGATTGGTGACTCACCCGCGCTCGCGGCGCCGTAGATGGCCAGTGCCTTTTCCAGATTCCGGAAGACACCCACGTAGTCGACGATGAGACCGTTGTCCTTCTCAGGAAAGACACGGTTGGCCCGGGCGATGGTCTGCATCAAGGTGTGGTTCTTCATCGGCCGGTCGAGGTAGACAGTCGATACCGATGGGGCATCGAAGCCGGTCATCCACATGGCGCAGACGAAGACGAGTCGCAGCGGATCCTCGGCGTCCTTGAACTTCTCGGCGAGGTCCTGGCGGTTCATGCGCTCACGATGGGGACGGATGTCGAGGCCGCGGTCGTCGAGCATTCTCAGCTCGTTCTGGCTCTGGGAGACCACGACGGCCATGTCGGTGGTCTCCATCAGTTCGATCCGGGAGGCGAGCCAGGGACGTTCTAGTTCGGGCAACGAGTCGTGCTTCGCGCGCAACTCTGCAAGGTAGGTCGCCCACTCGTCCTTGACCAGGTCGTACATCCGCACTGCGGCAGCCTTGTCCAGGCCGACATACATAGCCTTTCCACTGAATCCGCGCCCCACGAAGTGGCGCACCAGATCGGCCGCAATGGTCTTCAGTCGTTCCGGACGGGTGAGAAGCGTGTACTGCGTGCCGAACTCACGCGCCAACGCACCCTCGGCGTCCTCATCGAGTTCGGCTGCTTCGAGCAGGGCGTCGAGTTCGTCGGAGAAGTTCTCGTTGACCAGTTGGAGTTCAGGTATGCGGTTCTCGTAGTAGAGCGGGACAGTCGCGCCGTCCTCGATGGCGTCACGGAAGTTGTAGATGCTGATGTACTCGCCAAATTGCTCACGGGTGGCCTGTTCCTCTCCAGCGATGAGCGGCGTGCCGGTGAAGCCCATCATGGAGGCGTTCGGGAGGGCACGGCGCATGTTGAGCGCGAGAGTGTCGTACTGACTGCGGTGGGCCTCGTCGGTGATGACGATGACGTCCGAGCGACCTGACAGCACCGGCATCTCACGCTCACCTGCCGCCTTGGACGGCTGGAACTTCTGGATCAGCGTGAACACATAGCGGTGGTCGGCCGCTAGCAGCTCACGCAGGTGGGCGATCGACTCGGCGTGCACCTGCGCCTCCGGCGGGATCGCCCCAGCATCGGCGAACTCGCCGTGGAGCTGAGTGTCGAGCTCGGTGCGGTCGGTGACCATCACGAACGTCCACCGGCCCGGCACCTGGCGCAGAACCTTCTGGGTGAACCACAGCATCGACAGGCTCTTTCCCGAGCCCTGGGTGTGCCAGAACACGCCGAGGCGCTTGTCGTGCTCGCTACGCGCCCGGTGCAATTTCTCGATCGCGGAGTTGACGCCGAGGTACTGGTGGCAGCGTGCGAGGATCTTGATCAGCCCGCCGGGGCGCTCCATGTAGGCGACGAAGTTCTCGAACAGGTCGAGCAAGACCGCCGGATCGCAGGTGCCGCGCAGCGCAGTATCCAAGGCGATCGAGCCCCGGGTTCCCTCAGCGTCGATGACCTTCCAGTCGCCGAAGAACTCCCACGGCGAGTACGTAGACCCGACCTTCGCCTCGCCGCCATTGGACAGCAGCACGAAGCAGTTGGGGACGAAGAGTTGCGGGACGGTGTCGCGGTAGTCGGTCAGGTTGTCGTCGAACGCCGATTTGACCGGCTCGTTGGGCTCCTTGAACTCCATCAACACCAACGGCACACCATTGACGAACAGGGCCACGTCAAGGCGACGGCTGTGCAGATGGCCCTTGACCCACATCTGTCGTACCGCCAGCAGATCGTTGTTGGTCGCGTTCCTCAGATCGAGGTAGTGAAGCGTCTCATTGCGCTTGTCGCCGTTGTCGTCGCTCCACTCGGCGCGGTAGCCGTCGCGCAGCAGGTCGTACACCTCGCGGTTGGCACGCACACGGTCCATGACCGAACGGTCCTTGGTGAGGACCTCGATGGCCTCGTTGATCGACGTGTCGGGCACGTCAGCGCCGTTGAGTCGGCGCATCGCGAACCGCAGCCGATGGGCTAGCACCACATCGTGCTGCGAGTCGCGCCCAAGCGTCCCCTGAGGTCCCATCGTCTCGTGGAACGCGTCGATTGGGGTCCAACCGAGCTCACTCAGCAACTGCATGCTGGGTTCCTCGACGTAGCGACCTTCCGGACCGTGCGGCGCCATCACACCCCCCGATTCGCAATGAGTGCATCCAGATCCAACGACGACACGTCGATCTGACCAGTCACCAACTTCGGCAGCAGCAGGTCTCGCAGGGAGGCCAGCCTGCGGCTCGACTGCTGAAGTGAGCGTCGCTGCCCCATCAACGCGTCAAACAGTTCGGTCGCGTGCGCAAGTGTCTTGTTGTCGGGCACCAAGAGGTTCACGAGTTCGAGGTGCTTCTTACCGAGATGGGCGACTGTCGTGCCAACGATCGCTCTGTTCCATTCGATGATCTGACCCTCGATGCCGAACAAGAGGTGAAGCGGCGACATCTCGACCTTCGGGCGCAGCCGTGTGACCCGCTGATTCAGCCATGCATCGCCACCAGTCCACACCGTCATGTGGAAGTCGCCATCCATACCGATTAGGACGTCGTCATCGAACACTGCATAGCGCGAATCCGCGTCCTCGTCTGTGAAAGTTGCCGAGATGCCGACTGGAATGTCGCGGATCCGAATGACCTGGTTGGGACCGTCAGTGGCGAAGCGCGGTGACCTGAACGAATATCCGAAGCCAACTTCGGCCGCGTCGAATAGGTTGCGCTGCTCCCACCCCTCGGGGATGGAGCCATGGTGGGACTCTACGAGGGGGACGTCTTCGTGGCCGGGGTAGCGGAACTTCACAAACCACTCGCGATAGATGGCCCGAGCCATCCCCTCCAGCACCTCGACCCGCCGCCTGTTGTTCTCGATCAGGTCGTCGATGGACCCGAGCACGTCGCCGACTGTTTGCTGAAGTGACAAGGGAGGAATCCCCAGTTTGACGCGATAGATGCGTTCGGGGGCCGTGTGGCGCACGGTGGCTCCCGTGGCAGTTGCTCGGATCTGGCTGCGAGTGGTGTCGGACAGCATCGCGTAGTATAAGAAACGCCGGTCGATCTCTGCCCCCTCCTTGATCTGGATGAGACCCAGTCGCTGGTTGTGAAGCATGACTGGATCACGAGGGACAAGAGCGGGCGA
>JAUPKO010000735.1 GCA_030837395.1 Actinomycetota bacterium
CAGCAGCCAGCGACAACAGTGATGCACCCAGCGGTGGCGCGATAGCGGCCATGCCACGGGCCAGCGGCCACGTACACGCCGCCGCCCCCGCCTGATAGGTGTCCAACCAGTGCAGCCGGTCAATTCCGGCTTCGGTCGCAGCGTCAGCGATCACCCGAGTACCGCGTTCCAGTTGCTCCTTCGTGGGTGCCGAGACGGTGATGTGCCCAACCCAGCCGACACCGTGTTGACGCCCACCAGGTGCCAAATCCCGCAGCCGGGTCTCGGCGGCCGAGAGCATCATGTCGGTGCCCTCATCGGACAGCTCCCCCTTTTCCGCCTTGGCGACGATCTTCGCCCGGTCATCAGTGACATCGCGGCGGGCCTGACGCCGAGCCTGCCCCGAGGGGATCAGTTCGATCTGAAACGACAGGGTGCGAATCACCGGCTCGTTAAGTTGGCTCAGCAGCGGCGTGACCCACATGCAGTCACGCTCCTGCGTGCTGATCGCCTCAATCGGGATCTCGGCGGTGCGATGCGCCCAATAGTGGACATCACCTTCGGGTCCAGGCCCGGAATTCCACACGCAATCCCATTCATCCCACGACGGAATCCACGGGCCGAACGGGTCCGCGCTACCAGCCAAGTCCATCTCCCAGCACGGCAACTGCATGTGACGCAGCACCGCCGCCACCCTCGCCGCCGACAGCGGCTCCACCTTTCCCAGCCGTGCGGTGGCAAGTGCGGCATGCACCGAACGGATCTCGGTGTCCATCAACGCCTTCCACCCGTCGATACCGTCGCCGTAATGCTTGGCTTCGGCAACGAACGCATCGGTGACCGGCCAGCGCACCACAACGAAATGCCTTTGAACCAGACCGCCGCCGGTCACCTGATCGACAACGTCCTCATAGGAGGCGGCCAGCAGCTCCGACACGTCATCGACAGCCAGGCGCGCGGCGACCCAGGCGTAGTGAGGGTCCGGGTCAAACGGCACCACACGCGTCAACACTTGCAGCCGCGCCGGTAGACGATTCGCGGGCCCGTACCGCGACAGCAAATCACCGAACGCGCGCATCGCCGAGTTCAAATATTCGTCGCCCTCCTGGCCGCGCACCTGACCGGCGACCGAGAACGCGACCGACACGTAATGCTGCTCCCCAATCGGCATATGCACCGCGATCCCCGGCACACCCGGTTCGGCGCACAACCAGCCGAACCCGTCGACCCCGTCAGGGAAATCCCGATACGCACCCAACGCGGCCCGCTGAACCGGGGTCAGCTTCTCCCCCGAGTCCGCCAGCTCCGCCATATCGGCAGGCATCTGCGCGTACGGGATGAACATGTTCGTGCCGGTGGCTTTGCGCTGCTTCCAGCGCCGCCTATCGCGCCACCTGTCCAGGCGCGAACCACGATGATCCGCTGTCGTTGCCGCCACGACCGCCAAGACGGCCAGTGTTGCGACCCCGAGGGACCACAACCCCAGCCACGGCGACAGCACGATGCCGACCGCGATCACTGCGATCAACGAGATCCGGCGGGTGCGCGTTGTGGGGGAACCGCCCAGGACGCTGCGATGGGAGGCTTCACCGCCGAGCACACGGGTTTCAAGCATCAGTGAACCCTCCGGTCGATTTCGCTAGCCGAACTGGCTTCACTGGCTGAGCGCTGCGACATTTGCACCGTAGAAGACGCAGCCTTCGCAGTCGTTGATGCAGCCGCTTGCGCGACTCGTAACGGCATGCCCGCAGGCGTGGCTGCGGCAGCCTTCGACGATGCCGCCTTCGCGGAACCACCGCCCGCGCTCACACCCGCCGTTTGACGGACCGCACCGCCACCGCCAGGTCCAGGCTTGCCGCCACCGCCACTAGGTGTGTTGCCTGCTTCCATTCGAGAGGAACCAGTGCCACCGGCCGCCGCGATCGCCGGGGCTGCTGCTGGTGTTCCTGGTTGCGCAGCGGAGGCTTGCTGTTGGCTCAACTGCGCGACCCGTGACCCGCCCGCAGATGGGCTGGAGTCGTTGTTTGATGGCCTATCCGCTGATCCGTTGTCCTCTGGTGCAGCGTCACCGAGCATTTTCGACAACTTCCACGGAGCCAGAGCCACCAGAGCGATGACGACAACTGCTAACAGCAGGTTGATGAGGTTCTGTACCCCGGCAGTGTCTTTCGTCTTCTCCCCGGTCAACTGGAACCCGGCGTTGACCATCGAAAATGCTAAACCAAGTCCGAAGAACATCAGCGGGATCGCGAAGAGAATGCCCAGCCACAAGTAGAGGACTTTCAACCCCTTAGACCGCGACCCCGGTTTCATAATCCACAGCAAACTCAACGGCAGCAAAGCGCCGGAGAAGTACAAGGTGACCGACATGACCAGCAGCACCACCACAACTAGCAGTAGCGCTAACAGCATGAACGTCAACACGACGATGAACACGATGTCGCCGCCAGGGATCGTGTTCCCAGGACCAGCCGACACAAACTTGCCCAGCTTCTCCCCCGTGCCCTCCAGGTTCGTACCCGCACCGAAGCCAGGCCACTTCCACAAATCGTTAACCAGCGACCACACAACCCCGATCAGCAACTGGCCCAAGGCAGGGCCAGCCAGCACCCCGAGCAGCCAGGCGGGCAGATAGATCGTCAGGGTCTCCGCGACATCAGCGGTCGACGCTTTCCCACGGCCCAGGGACCAGAAGTTTGCGAACAGAACGAACACCAACAGGAAGAACGACAGGCCCCACGAAATCTTGTAGGCGTTGATAAAGAAGTCCGCCGACAAGTCCGGTTGCGCCGCACCGATCAGCGACGGGATCACCGTGTCCACCAGACCCCGACAGGCTTCGGCCAACTTGTCGCCCAAGTAGCCGAACGGGTCAGACGCGAAATCAACCGCCGACCCCACCGACTCCACGACGCCATTCACCGCATCGTTCACGGCACAGGCCGGATTGGGTATCGGTAGCTCGCACGCCTGGTCGGCGACGGGGAGCGCAGGGGCGAGCGACGTGATCAACACGACCCCTGAAACTGTTGGCCCCGTGCCGCGATCGGCGCCTGGTCAGTGCGGACTGGTACACCGGCGAGCCGCCACACACCGTCGACAGCTGCGACTGTGTATGAACCCCAGATGGTCAATTCGGTGGGAGCCGCGCCAGGGAACGTCGCAGTCCGCGACATCACCAGAGAAACAGTTGCTGATGTCGGAGTTGCCTCATCGATTCGGTACGAGCCACCTAGTGCCGAAGCCGACGCCACTGGTCGCGGACTTGGTTGGTTGCCTCGGAGCGGCAGGAAGCCCGGCAACGCTTCGCTCGTCACGAGCCGAGGTAAGAGTGCTTCCATCTCGGCAACCGTTGGGCTGGGGCTTCCGTTCGACCACCGCACGTAGGTGGCGAGGAACTCGGCTGCGCCAGTGCCGGTGAGTGGTGCGTTGGCTTGGGCGTATTGGACAGCAGAGTTGAGGTCCGATGACCCGCCAAGGCAGGCATTCGCGCGCTGCGATGTCCCGGTGGTGGTGGGCAGAGTCTCGGCGGGCTGGGGTGAGCGCGGGAAGAAGACCACGACGAGCAGCACAACAACCAGCAGCGGAACCGCGACCGCGAGGACACGGGCGGTAGTGGTTTGGCGTTGCCACCATCCCGCGCGCTCAGTGGACGGCGGTGGCGTACCGGTGGGTGTTTGCGTCGTGGACATGGGTCGACTCAGCCGGTGACGAGGATGAGCGCGCCGACAAGGACGGGCACGAGCAGAAGACCGGCGAC
This sequence comes from Actinomycetota bacterium, assembly GCA_030837395.1. Taxonomy (GTDB): domain Bacteria; phylum Actinomycetota; class Actinomycetes; order S36-B12; family UBA10799; genus JACJWR01. The sequence goes on from JAUPKO010000735.1 coordinate 3,740, forward strand.
GGCCCACACTGCGGCCATCACCACCTTGTGATTGATGGCTTGGTTGTGGGCGTTACCTGACGTATTCGCGGCAGCCATTCGCACCCACGACAGAATCAGGACACCGACAGCGGCAGCCAGGCACAGCCCCCACACGATGGACAAGAACAAGCTGACTTTGCTGTTGAACTCACCGCCAAGCCCGGACGTGTCAGGGGTTACTCCGTCTAACGGGTTCTTCGCGGCAGCGAGTAGATGCGTCAATGTGCTCACAGTGGACGGTTCCTTTCAGTTCTGATGCGGGGGTTAGGTCAGTTGACGGGCGATCGCGGCGGCGGCACCGATGATTTCGGCGCCCTGGGCGGTGGTGGGATCGGTTGCTACTTCCACGACGTGGGCACCAAGTGCCGACATGGACGTGGCCGCTGACGGGTCAGCGCTGGGGCCAACAAACACCACCGCGCCAGCCAACAGATCCGGGGTTCCCAATGGTGCAGCGGCAGGGGTCGTTGTCGCTGGCGTGACGGTGCCGGGCGCAGGCGGGAGCTGCGCCAGGGGTGCGTTCGCCAGATCCTCAGGCCACGACCATGACCACGAATTGGCCTGTGTAGGCGCGGGTGCGGCGGGTGGTTGCGCGGCTGCGGGTTCTTGATACGACGGGACCCGTAGAGCGGCCGAGGCGATGCCGCCTCGTTGACGGCCGGGGAACGCTGATGCAGATGCGGCACTCATGCGAGGGCTCCTTCCAATGCGCCGACACGAGTCAAAATGGTGCGGGCGACGGCGAGCTGGGTGTCCGGGAACGTCGCGGGCACCCCGGTGATTGCAAGGTCATGGTCGAGAGGGAAATATGCCTCGCAGGCAGGCGCGGCCGAGGTGAATCCCGCCGCCACCAGAGTGACCAATTCCGGGGTATCGGCGTGGGCGGCAGTGACCGCGATAACCGGTGTTCGGCCCACTGATGGGTCTTGCAGGTAGGTGCCTAACTGTCGGATTGAGGGAATCGACGGTCGGGCAACCAGCACCTCGACGGTCAAGGCCGCTGGCATGTTCAGCCACCGTTGCCGGTTGTCGGCTGACACGTCCACCACCAGAACGTCCGGGTTTCCGCCTGCCTGCAACCAGGCCGCGTCATCGGTGGATGGCGTGTGGCCGGGCTCGGGCATGACGAAGCGGGCACCACTTTCCCGTGCACCAGCGAGCAGGCCGTCATTGATCGGCGCCATTGCGGTGGCACCGTTTTTCACGTCGTCGGCGGCGACGTCATCACACGGATACACCAGCGCCACCGCAACGCCCGAACCATCGGCCGTGCTCAACGCGCATGCCGCGTCCGCGATCGTCGCCGCGACCATCGACGCACCGGCACCAGGCGTTACCCCGGTGACAACAACAAGAACTCGTGGTGGGGCACCCAGAGGGGCTGAGGCCCCACCACGAAGATCAATCGACATGTCAGACGCTCGGGTACAGGGCTGACGTTGACGTGGGTGCCGCTTCCTCTTCCTGTGACGGATTCACCGTCGCCGGATACAACGCTGAGGACGGTGGAGCCGGAGGGGCACCGGGCGTCGAATCATTCGGGGTCGCCGCCGAGTCCGGGTACAACGCCGACGACGGCGGTGCCACCGGCGCAACTACCGCACCAGCGGGAGTTTGCTGGGACGGTGCGGGG
>JAUPKO010000736.1 GCA_030837395.1 Actinomycetota bacterium
TGAGGATTGGCAAGCGCAACATCAGTCTGTACTCGCGGCGGCGGCCAGGCCGATTGCTGTCTCGGCCACAGGCCTTGCCGCGGAAGAACGTGACCCTGGAGAAGTCGAGCAGTCTCCTCGCGGTCGGACCTTAGGCGATGGTGCTGCGATTGGAAGTGCGGTGCACGCGGTTCTTCAGAGTATTGATCTCGGCACGGGCGAGGGATTGTCGGAAATTTGCGCGAGTGCTGCGGCGGCCGAGGGACTAGGTGGCCGCACGGATCTTGTTGAGGCGCTGTGCCGTTCGGCGTTGGGGTCCGATGTTATTCAGCGCGCCGCACGATGCCGGCACTTCCGCGAGGTATATGTGGGCGTGCCGGATAGCGACCGCGTTCTCGAAGGCTTTATCGACCTTCTCTACGAAGACGGCGACGGTGTGGCTATCGTTGACTACAAGACCGACAGCTGGAAAGACGCAAGCGAGCTCGACGCCAAGGTGGAGCGCTATCGAAGTCAGATGCTGGCCTATGTGCGGGCGGTACGGGAGTCGGTTGGGCGCGACGTTGTCAGCGCGACCCTGCTATTCCTCGGGAAGTCCGGCGCCGTGGCCCGGCAGGTCGGCGTCTGAGTCCGTCAGGTTCTGTAAAACAAGCTCAAAGGGGTTGGTGTGGTCGCGGTGTTGAAAAGCCGTTTCGAGGGCGCGGGCCGAGAAGGCGACTTCTCGTGGATGATCCTTCAGCCCCAATATGAGCAGACCCTCTTCGTCTTCAACGACAACGAAGAACAGTTCTACGCCCACTTCAATGGAACGGAACACGGTTGCAGTGCGGGGGGAGGCAACGCCGCGATTCGTCCCTGGCAGTGCGGCGACGAGCCGCGCGCCGCCGGAGTGCCCACGGGGTGCTACGCGCCGGGCCCGCATCAACTGGGGTATTCGACGCTCGATTCGCACGTCCGCCGAGCCATCGCCGATGCAATGGCTCAAATTGCGCGCTTGCTCCGCACCGGCCGCTTCGACACACTTGCCTTCAGTTGGGACGATCGAACCCATCTGGGCGGGAGGATCTTCGACACGGCACAGGACGTGCGTGACCACATCGTCGAAGAGCTTCTCTCCGTCGCCGCGAACAACTAGCTTCACCTGGTCATGAGATTGCTTGCGGTGAAGTGTTCCCGCTTTCCCGGACACCACCGAGGTTGAGGCGATGATCGTCTCAACGCGAGGAGTCCGAGAAGAATGCCTGCTGCTCACCCGGAGGAGTTTCGCCGCCGTGCGGTGCGATTTAGTGCCGTTGCGCTACGCCAGGCCGCCGCGATTACGACCTCAACCCCGTTTGCATTCAGGGCGACTGCAATGCGCGATGCCGGCCGGCACTCCGGTTACGCGCGCAGGTCTGCCTATGCCCAGGAAGGCCGAAATGCTTGCAACGAGGACTCCTACGCGCTTTAGTTGCCGCAGCAGGTAGGACGAAAAGGGGGGCTCAGTGAGTGGTTTCGGTATGGACGCGGTCGACGCTCTCTACCGGGGCGCGCAGATCGACGATCGGTGGGCAGTACGCAGCGACCGTGGGTTCACCTGGTGGCCCGGTGATTTAGCCCAGCATGTGTCTCTTGGCCCGGTGCGGTCAACGCCTTCGGGCGACGAATGCACATTAACGGTGCGGACCGACCTGGTGACCGACGTCGATCCCGCCAAAAACCCCGCCAAGGTCTTGGGCTTGGTGAACATGCGAGAGCTCGCCATGAACGCGCTGGTGTGGGATCGAGAATCGGCCATCATCAAGATGTTCTGCTCGCTGTCGTTAAATGAGGGCAACACCGGTTTCGCGGCCCGATTGATCGGTCTGCCCTCAGTGCTCCAGAACTCCATGGCCCACGTGGTTTCCGAGCGACTGGCGTTCCAGTGCGGTGGGTCTCGTGCAGTGTCGTCGCATCCGCACACCGGCAGCCACGCGGATCCAGACGATCTTCGCGCGTTCTCCACCATGGTGATCGACGCGGGCCAAGAGCCGTCATTGTTCTCACGCACGGAGACCGGCAAGCTGCTGGGCGGGTCCCGGAAATCGTGGATGAGCGGCCTACCGGAGGTTGCTGAGCGGCTCGGGTGTCGTGGCAGCGGCAACGACGCTGCCTTCACCGCCGAGGTCCCATTCACCGGTTCAGACCACGCGGCCTGTATCGACGTTTTCACAGAACCGCACCCGGTATGGGGGAACGGAGCATGGGTGGTGCTGCAGCTGCCCTTGGCACCTGGAACCGACGAAGCCTTCGTTCTGGCGAACGCCCTCAACGTCCAGGAATTCGACTGGGCGCCACCCGGGCTGGCAACACTAGGCGCCTGGTCGCCCGATTTCCTGAAGGCCGACATGAACGGACTGGCGTTCTCCACGTTCGTTCCGAACAAGCTCGCAGGTTCAGGGATGTTGGACAATCTCTTCATCTACAACGCGTTGCGCGCACGGTTCGCAACGGACGTCCTCTCGTCATGAGACCCGAAAAGAACTTCGGGCAGGAACCCGCCGAACCGCCCTATCCCAACCTCTTCTCCACCCACCCCCAATCCACCCGCTCCTGCTCCAGCCGCACCCGATCCCCCAAGCCGCCTTCGACCAACTCCGCATATAGCTCCCGCTCATAAGCACTCAGCCGGGTCAGAGCCGACTTCGCCGGCCGGTCCTCGGTCACCCAGCGGTCCCGGTAGGCCAGCAGCGTCTCGCGGTCCATCAGCACGGATCGGGCCTGCGGGAGCCAGGCGCGCAGGCGGTCAAGGATGGCGAAGCCGTGGGTGTCGATGTCGCCCCAGTAGATGACGTCGGCTTCGGCGAGCAACGGCAGCCGGCCGACGCTGTCGACGTCGAATCCCCTCCCCCAGAACACGATCCCGTCGTCAGGGACGTCGACGCTGAGGTAGCTGATCTCGTTCTCCACGATGACCGCGACCCGTGGCCGGAGATCCAGTTGCGCCAATTCCTCGGACCGCACGGCCAGCTCGGTCAACGCTGTCGGCAGGCCCAGCGTTGGCGCGGGCCTAAACCGGACCAGTCCCGGCTTCGACCGGAGGCCCAGGTCGGCGAGAAACCCCGAAGCCGTGCCTGACACCCCCAACATCGAGGCCAGCACCGCCCGATGCTTCTCGGCAAACTTGGTGTCCACACCGGGCGCACTGATCTCGCGTAGGTACATCTGCGAGCCCCGGTGCTCGTCGAGCCAGACGTAGGCGGCAATCAGTCGCGGCATCTCGTCGAACAACTCGAGCGCGCGATGCGGATGGCTGACAACCCAGTCGCGCACCGGCGGGTGCCCAACCACCATCGACAAGATCTCGTTGAACCGGCGAACCGTCGCCGACACACCCAAAAGCGCCCACGCCTGCTCGAACGAGGACACCACCGCACGCACGGGAACCTGATTGCGCCCGATCTGCCGGCCGCCGATCGACTGCCACTCCAGGGTGTAGCGGCTGTCATCGCGCCGGCCGGCATCGAGGGCGGCGATCCACTTGCGGACGGCACCGATGTCGTCACCCACCTGAGACGGCTTGGGGCCGCGCAGCGGCACCTCGAGGGGAACGAACGGCAAACCCTCGGCGTGCGCGCGCAGCAGCGACCCGTCGTCCCACCGCCGTCTGACCTTGGCGGCGATGTCCGCCGCCGTCGTCCAGCTCACGGCCGCCGGCCGTCTCGCCGGGTGCGGTACTCCTCGATGGTCATCGTCTGGAGCCGGGAGAACTGGCCGCTCGGGTTGTCCACGTAACCAATGGCTTTCACGTAGGGCTCGATGACGTGGACCTTCTGCAGCGGGGTGACGATGAGCAGTTGCAGCCCAAGGGTGGCGAACAGTTGCAAGGCATAGCGGGTCGAGACGTCCGAGCCGCGGCCGAACGCCTCGTCGATGACCGCGAACCGGAAGTCCTTCGACTTCTCGACTCCCCACTCCAGCCCAAACTGGTAGGCCAGTGATGCCGCGAGGATGGTGTAGGCGAGCTTCTCCTTCTGCCCGCCGGACTTGCCGTCGGAGTCGCTGTAGTGCTCCC
>JAUPKO010000737.1 GCA_030837395.1 Actinomycetota bacterium
GACCGGTCAATCCAGACACCAGCGCTCCCTTCGAGCGGCGTCGAAAACATGTAGGAGCCTTGCTATCACACCCGGTGCTGGCGTGTCTCCGGAATGGCTGCGCCACGCGGACTGCCGCGCGGCGGCGCCGGAACCGATTCGAGATGCGTGGGCCATGGTGGACGCGCTACACAAGGGCAATGAGCGCAGCTACCGCCGATGGCACCGCCGGCCCGGCCGCAACCCAAGCCCCCGGCCGGGCCAAGAAGCCGCTGTGGTGGCGAATCCTGCGGGTGGTGCTGGCCCTGCTGGTGGTGCTCGTGGTCGCGGTGGTGGGCTACGTGGCCTATCTGTGGTTCCAGGTGCCCAAGGACCACCTCAACCCGGTACAACCGGGCCCGCTGCGGGTGAGCGACACCGCTGCCGGCACGACGGCGGTCGGGCCGTTCAGCGTCACCATCGACAGCGGCGACCAGGCCGGAGTGAGCATCACCCGCACCGACGGCGGTGCCGAGGTGTGGCGCAGCGACCCCGGCGTCGCCTTCGTGGCGGCCGGCGTCGGCGAGCCTGAATGGACCGAGAAGTTCGGCTACTTCTGGGCGGACGTAAAGCGGGCAGCGGTGCTGACCGACCAGGTCATCGACAGCGTCACGACCGTGGCCGGCTCACTCACCATCAGCGGCACAGTCTCTGACGGCGCCACCTCGGCGCCGTACGCCGTGACCATCACCCCGGTGGTGAAGAGCCCCGACGTCACGGTGGTCGGCCTGGCCGTGACCGCCGAGCCGACCAGCAGCGGGGCAGCCGTGGACTCCCTGATGCTGACCAGCGGTCTCGACGAGGGCGAGCAGGTGCATGGCTTCGGGGAGCAATACCGGGACTTCGACCTGGTTGGCGCGGTCTTCCCGGTGCTGGTGCAGGAGCAGGGCATCGGCCGCGGCGAGCAACCCATCACGCTGCTGGCAGACCTCACCAACTGGGCCGGGGCCAACCTCGGCACCACCTATGCCGCCTGGCCCACCTACGTCACCAGCGCCAACCGCTCGTTCGCGCTCGCCGATGTGCCCACCTCGGGCGGGTTCGGCATCGCCGACCTGAGTCGGCCCGGCCAGGTCAGTCTGGAGACCTGGGCCGACTCGTTGCAGGTCGAACTGACGGCTGCCGCGACGCCAGCGGAACTGATCAAGGCACGAGCAGCTGGCGAGACCTTCCCCGAACTTGCCCAGTGGTCGCAGCAGGGGGCGGTGCTGGGCCTGCAGGGCGGGACCGACAAGGTGCGCTCGGTCGTGGCCGAGATGCAGGCCGCGGGGGCCAAGATCTCGGGGGTGTGGCTGCAGGACTGGGTCGGCAAGCGGCAGACGAGTTTCGGCAGTCAACTGTGGTGGACGTGGCAGTTGGACGAGCAGCAGTACCCGGGCTGGGACCAGATGGTCGCCGATTTCAACGCCGAGGGAATCGAGGTCCTCACCTACGTCAACCCCTTCCTCGCCGACGCCAGCGCCAAGGACGTGCCGGGCATCCGCAATCTGTATGCCGAGGCCGAACAGCAGGGGTTCCTGGTCAAGGATGCCGCCGGCGGCACCTACGTGATCCAGACCGTCGGCTTTCCGGTCGCGCTGATGGACCTGACCAATCCGGCGGCCCGAGACTGGTATGCCGAGGTGATCGCGACCGAGGTGATCGGTGAAGGCGCCGCTGGCTTCATGGCGGACTTCGGCGAGGCGTTGCCCTTCGACGCGGTGCTGTTCGACGGCAACGCGCTGCAACAGCACAACCGCTACCCGCAACTGTGGGCGCAGACAGTCCGGCTGGCGTGCCAGAAGGCGGCCCAGCCCGACTGCCTGGCCTTCATGCGGGCGTCCTTCCTGGATTCGCCGCAGCAGGTGCCCATGCAGTGGGCGGGCGACCAGATGGTCGACTTCGCCGAGCAGGACGGGCTGGCCTCGGTGGTGCTGGGCATGAACTCCGGGGGAGTGTCCGGCAATCCGCTATGGCATAGCGATATCGGCGGCTACACGAGCATCAATGCTGTGGTGAAGAACTACGTTCGGCCCAGCAACCTGAACGCCCGATGGGCCGAGTTGCAGGCGTTCGGCACCATGATGCGCACCCACGAGACCAACCGGCCGACGGTCAACCAGCAGGTCTACGACACCCCCGAGACGCGGGCTCAATTCGCCCGGGCCACGCAGATCTTCGCAGCCCTGGCGGACTATCGCGCCACAGTGATCGAGGAGGCGACCACCACCGGTCTGCCCGCCACACGACACGGCTGGCTGGTGTACCCCGGGACCAAAGCCGCCGACGCGGACCTCCAATTCTTCCTCGGCGAGCACCTGTTGATGGCGCCGGTGACGAGCAACGACGCGACCACGGTGGACGTCACGCTGCCGCCGGGCAGATGGACGCACGCCCTCAGCGGGGAGACGATCGACGGTGACCAGACGATCACGGTGGACGCCCCCATTGGCATGCCGGCGGCGTTCGTGAAGCAGGGCGACCCGGTCGGTGATCAGATCCTGGCAAGCTTCCAGGCGGCCGGGCTGACCATCAGCTGACGGTCCGGGCTATGGCGCCGACGCCTCAGGCGCAGTGTGCCCGGCGACGCGCCGACTGGGCGAGTTCGAGCGCCTCGCGCAGCTGCGCACCGACCGCTTCAGCCTCCAGCAGGAAAGCGTCGTGGCCATACGGCGACTCGATGACCCGCAGCGGTGCGGCACTCGGGATCGCGTCCACGATCTGCTGCTGCAACCGCAAGGGGTACAGCCGGTCCGAGTCGATGCCCGCCACGACCAGCGGTACTTCGATCCGGGCCAGCGCGGCTGCCACGCCGCCGCGGTCGCGACCGAGGTCGTGGGTGGTCATCGCGTCGGTGAGTGCCACGTAGGAGCCCGCGTCGAAGCGACCGATGAGCTTGTCGGCGTGGTGGTCCAGGTAGCTCTGCACGGCATAGCGGTGGCCCGTGTCGGCGTAGGCCTGCGCCAGACCAGTTGCGGCCAGGGGTGACTCGTCGACCTGCTCGTCGCGACCGAACCTGATGGCCAACTCGGCCTCGGTCCGGTAGGTCAGATGGGCGATTCGGCGGGCGATGCCCAAGCCGGTTGCCGGGGTGGTGCCGTGCAGGGCGTAGTCGCCGCCGTGCCAGTCCGGATCGGCCAGGATCGCCTGGATCTGGGTGGTCTGGGTGCCGATCTGGTCGGCCGATGCAAACGCGCTGGTGGCCCCCAACCAGGCCGCGTCCACCCGTTCGGGGTACAACGCACACCACTCCAGCACCCGCATGCCGCCCATGGAGCCCCCTGCGACGAGGGCGAACCGCTCGACCCCGAGGTAGTCGGCCAGCAGGGCTTCGACGCGCACCTGGTCGCGGATCGTGATCCGCGGAAAGCG
>JAUPKO010000738.1 GCA_030837395.1 Actinomycetota bacterium
ATTGACGGTGAAGCCGCAACGGGTGAGGCCGAGAAGCAGCAAAACGCTCGATGTCGCAGTAATCGATTCATCGGGGGCGGCCGCCACTCCGAGTGGCTCTGTCAGTCCTTCGGCTGGGAAGAGCGTTGCCTCGGTGAATGCCCGTTCGTGCATCGCGGCCACGCAGGCCACGCCCGGGACTCTGGTCGCGGCGATCACACCGTCGGCGAGCCTTCCGCGGCCGCATATGCGCAGAACCTCCTGGACGGTCCGCGTGTCCAGTTTGCGGATCGCCTCCCGCGTGGCCGCGACGTCAGCCTCCCATGAGTGGGCCGCCGCGCGTGCACGCTGATTACTGCGCTTCCGTCCCCGGTACCACTTCCGGATCTGCTTGCGAACCGCACCAGCGTTCTGCTTCGCAGCCTTGTTCGCGGCGTCCAGGGAGTCATCCAGCAAGGTGGACAGTTGCTTGCCAATTTCATTCCTGCGTTGCTGTACCCGACTACTGTGGCCGGGCCAGACGTGATCCAGCCAGGTCGTGACACCCGTATTCAGCCACACGGTCGCGACGCCCACGAGAAAACCTAGGGCGGCGCCTATCGCCACACCGGGTGGACCACCAACCGCGCCGATCATGGCCCCAACGGCTGCCGGAGCGAAGTAGTTCGCTGCCCCAAGGAGCATGGAGATGCCAAGTTTGGCAGCCAGGTTCCACTTCGCGCCATCGAGTCCGGTCAAGTCGTGCAGGTTCCTGGTCCGGAATCCGTGCTCCTTCCATTCGTCGGCGACCCTCCCGCTGATCGTGTCAAGCTCGACGAGGAGGGCTCTGCCCTCCTCGTCAAAGGACTTCTCGACTTCTGCGACAAGCCTTTTGCCCTCCCGTTTCCACTCCTTCTCCACCGCCCCCTCAGGGTCAGCGGCGTCGCTGAGGTGCCAAGATCGACGTTTCGCGATGATTCTCGCGTTGGAGTTGCCGAGTCGCTCCTGATACTCGTCGACGCGACGAAGGAGGCGATTCCTAAGGTCTTTGCTGACCTCAAGCTCGACTTCGGCGATGACGTTCAGCGAGGCGGCCGCTTGCATGGTCGCGGCGTTGGCGTCTAGAACAGGTCCGCGTACTGAATCGACCATGCGATGCAGTGTGCGCTGCTCACGGTGCTTCTCCAGTTCGGTACGAATCGCCGTTTCAAGGTCGCTCACTCGGCTGCACTCCATAAGCCGATCCGAGGTGCCTGGGGCGCGGTGGCTCTGCCAGGCGGCCTCGGCGTGGACAGCCACAAAGCCCTGGGCGGCAGTGCCCGACTGTGCCAGGTGCCTGCTGATGGCCTGGACATGGCCGGCGCTGTCGGCGAAAACGAACTGAGGGTCAGCAAGGAAGTCGGCCAGCTTACCGGGATGGTTGAGGTCCATCCGACAGTTGAGGACGATGACGATTGGTTTACCCATGAACGCGAGCAGTCGTATTGCACGCGCGGTCTGCTCTTGGATGGAGTCGTTGGCTGCGACCCACAGGATCAGGTCCGCACGCGGTACCTCTTCGAAGGCGAGCGCGAAATCGCCCGGATCGTCGAGGGCCCCCACTCCAGGGGTGTCGACGAGTTCGACGTGCGGATAGTTGTCCAGCCTCTTGACGCACACGTCCCGGGTGTAGCGCTGACGACCGTCACCGCGCCGCTGCCCATCACCGCCGGTGAGGGCTTCAAACAGGGTGCTCTTGCCGGACATTGTCCTGCCCATCAGGACAATTCGGAACACGGTCGAGTCGTCCGCGCCTAATGCCGCATCCGCCTGCCGTTCCTGTTCCAACCAGACCCTTTCCAGTCCCTCCGAGATTTCCCTGTTGACCGGTTCGCTGCCGGTGCGCCCCCGTTGGCACGTATCAAGCAGGTGTGCCCGTACGGCACCGGTCTCTCCCTGGAAGTCCTCAATGCCAGCGCCACGCGGACGTCCCTGACGGTCCCCGTCCGGGCAAGTGGTGCCAAACATCTGCTCGCGCCACTGGGACACGAACTCGCTGGCCTGAGGCGGACTGGCCGAGCGTGCGGGTATGACTGTCCGGGTGCTCGAATCGGACTGCACCATTCCCACCCCACCTCCATCTCACACTCCGTCTTCGACCTCCCGACGTGAACCCTTGAACGCCGGGGCCAGGAACGGGGCTGAGGGCCTCACGATGGCCGGATACGAATCCGACAGCCTAGGTCGAACCTCGTTTGACTCAAAGTATCCGACTGCCTACCCGTGGACCTGGGAGGTCGGGCGTTAGAACACCTTCCCGCGCCGGGGACGCCGCATGAACCCGGAGGTTGCGCGCTCCCCCGACCGTGGGATCACCGCCCTTCCGTGTGACAGCGCGACACGCTCCGGCGGTGCCTGTGGCCATCTCAATGCCCGGACGCGGTCGCGGCGCCGACCGGACCGGGACCCCACACAAGGCTTATTGGCTATTGGTCTGTTGACAACGCCCGCGGCGCGAGCGACCTCGGTCATTCCCCGCTGGGTGCCGAGGTCAGGGCGGCACGCGTAAACCCGACTCTTGTGTTCTCTGAGCATGGCACTTCCCGCGGCGACATTTGCCAACGACGCCTCTAACCTGAGCTAATGCGAGTTGCCGCTCGAACATCTTGCGGTCCACCCGTTCTCGGGTCTTATCCGACATTCGCCGAGTCGGCCCAGTTTCGGAACCTCAGAAAGGCGCAGTGAGCCCTCGTGCGCGGCGCGCAGCCCGTTGAGTACGTGCAGGCACCTCTGGTCTGCGGAGTTCCGGTGGCGGATCAGGGATCCATTCCAAGTCGATTCCTGGAGTTCCTGCCCGACGGGGAGCACCTGCGCGCGGTGGGCCGGATCTGCCTCGATGGGTGGCGCTGGAAGGAAGGCTACGCAGCGCTCACCGACAAGAGACTGATCATCGTCCACGACGACTCTTTCATCGACACCGGCTCCATCGAACAAGAACACCAACTCGAGGACGTTACTGGCCTATACATCCTCGCCAAGCACGGTGCGATGGGTGGACCTGACCTGCGGATGTTCGCCTCCGGTGAAGTCGTTCTCCTCCACTTTGCGGAAGGCTGCAGCATCCGGTTCGTCAAAGCCTTCCGCAGATTCCTTCGAGACGCTGGACCAAAGAGCGGCCGTGACGAGTCCCGCGTCATCCGGGCGGACGGGGAGAGGCTTCTGACCGAGATTGCCCATCCCTATTCTCCGGGCCCCGCGGTGATCTTCAGCAATGGCTGGGGCGGGGACCTCACCGAGTGGAGGCCCGTCACGCGTCTCCTTGGTGACCTGACGTGCCTCACGTTCGACCGCCCGGGGTTTGGCGGCTCGCTTCCGTCCAAGCTCTCCAAAGTGACACTGGCCGCGGAATGTCGCCGTGTCATCTCCGTCGCCGACGCATTCGCGCCGGGTCGACCGCTCGTCGCCGTTGGCTGGTCCTATGGAGCGGTTATTGCCGAAGCCACGGCAAGGCTCTACCCCGACCGGGTGGCCGGCCTCGCGCTCGTTGAAGCACACAGCATCGCCGCTGATGCCCAGGATAAGTGGCCTGACCGTCTTCTCGTCACGGCTCGCAGCCCATGGATATCCCAAGCGAAGATCGACGAGGACGCCCGAATACCCAAGCATTGCAGGCAAGCGCGCAAACTCGTCCAAAGCACGAGTCTTGATCGGCTACCGATAGTCGTGCTCTCGGCGCGCGCGAACGAAAAGCCTCCAGCGCGCCTAAGAACCAATCCACGGGCACGGTACTTCTTTCGCAGATCCAGTCACGATATGTTGCGCGACGTCCCCGACGCCGTCGCAGAAGCAGTTCGTGTAGTGGCTGCGCAGTCAAGCTGACTCGCTCCAGGTTTGACTCACACCTTCGAATCGAAGGCGACACACGGTCCACCCTGAATGACCTTCGCCTGGAACCAGCCAACAGATGAGCACCTGGGGCTGGCCAATCGCACGCGCCCGACATTCAATCCACCAAGACCCTGCCGCACTAGTAGTCCACGCCAGCCTTGAGCCGGGCGTCACAACCTTGCGCCGTGTCCGCCCCATCGCAGGGAACCCCCTCCAGGAAGGGCAGTCCGTAATTGTCCTCCGGCCCCTCTCCACCGCCAGATGTCGGCTCAGCCTCCGCTGTCGGTTCCGGTGGTTGCGGATCCTCCGGCATGTACTCGACGATTTCGAGCTGCCCCGTGTTGACCAACCTCACACCTTGCGGCGTCGTGGTGAGCACAAACCAGTGCCTCTCCACTTGGGCACCGCCGTCGTCCTGGACCAATGTCACCGTCGCGGTGTACTTGGCCGAACCCGGCGCCAAGGTCGCATCGCTGACGGACGTCACCTCGGACACGGTCACCGTGGCCGCACCTACGTTGTCGACCACATCGGTGGTCACTTTCGAGCGCACTGCAGCGAGGATGAATTGGTCGCGAGCAGCTGGGTAGCGCTCCGCCAGCGCCCCGTACATACCGACCAACGCCGCCGTGGCCTGCGCTTGCGAAGGCTTTGCCGGTACGACTGGTGTCAGCATGGCTGACATCGTCGGCGCCGCTGCCGACCGAGCTGGCGGCGGAGTTGACGTCGACGCCGCGGCGCCACAACCGGCCACGGCAAGTCCGAGGCACGCCAGGATTGCTGCACCACGCACGATGCCCCCACCCCTCTACGATTCCGCCGCTAAGGGTTCGGCGGCCATGGATACCGTTTCACCCTAGTCCGGCCGCGGACCGTCAGGCTCAGACCTTGCCAGGACAGCCTCGGATTACGCCGATTGGGTGACACTAGGCCCAGGGGCCCCTCACGGCAAGAACGTCAGTGGCACCAGTTCTGTCTCGGCAGCATGAGCGGGGCAGGTGCGCTCGGGACGCCGTTGCGTCACCTCCATCAATCCGCCGTCGCCCGGGGTGGTGGCGTCACGTCTGCGACAGTGACCTGACCGTGCCGTTGTCCGTATCCGCGGTCCGACGATGGGGTCTACGAATTCGCTGGAGGCCATCCCAGTAGATG
>JAUPKO010000739.1 GCA_030837395.1 Actinomycetota bacterium
ATCTTTGGTGAGGACAAGGACAACGATGAGGTCGTCGTAGGCTTGATGCACCTTCACTGCAATAGGGGGCTGACTCGTGTCTTGGAGGGCTTGATCGAGAAGCGGTCGATTTCGCTTGGCTTCTTCCCAGAGGGTGATCTTGCAGTCGTGGTCCGCGATCGCGATAAGCGCGCCGGCCTTGTCGATGTCGACGGTGGTTCCGGTGTCGAAGGTTGGCAATGAGTTCAGTTTCGTGGGCTTCTTTAGTCCGTCTTGCTTCCAGAGGTGGACTGTTCCTGCTCTGGTTGCGGCAGCGATGAGGGCGCGGCCGGGGTTTGCTGTCGAGGCTGCGAGGTTAGTGACGGGCGAACGCAGGGGCAATGTGTGGATTGGTCTGGCGGTGGCGCCGTTGAGGAATTGGATGCGGCCGTCTGTGTCGACAGTAAGTGCCAGCGTTTCTCGTTCACTTGCCGGTAGCGAGTGGACGTGTATCGCAAGGGTGCTTGTGGTCGCTGTATCAATCGGTGTGGAGTAGGGGTCCCAGATGCGGACCGTTCGGTCTGATGCTCCCGTTGCGACGAGTGGCCGTTGTTCGGTTCGTTCGATAATGGTGACGGCGGAGGGTTGGCTGCCGTGGGAGGCGTGTACGTCGTGGGTTTGGCCATTTCGAGTGGTGCGCATTTGCAGGAGACCGGAGTCGGGGTCGACGTGAGCCTGGGTGAGTGCGGTTGCAGGGTCGGCCAGGTCCCCTGTGGTGATGGGAAGGCCGCTTGCGCTGTTGTTCCCGCCTGCATCGCTGGTCGTTCTTGCAGGCGCTGTGGCGCGGATCTTGGTTTTGGCACCGGGGCGGGACTGGATGATCCGGCCGTCGCTGGTCAGGAGCCGGAACGTGTTGATCGCGGTCGGGTGCGACCTGACTGCGACGACCTCGGCCGGAAGTGGCACGAGGTCGAGTCGTGTGAGAGTCCAAGCGTCGCCGTCGCTGTTGATAGCGACGGGGTAGTAGCCGTGTTCGCTGCGAGCAGCCACGGCAAGTGTGTGTCGTCCCTCGTGGTCGACGCTGACTGCGAGTTGTGGCGCGAAGCACGGGCCAGTTGCGGAGGTGGTCGGGGCCGTCGTGGCCACAAGTGATCCGTCGCTGGCATTCAGGATGCGGATTCGGTCGTCGTGAATCGCGATGACGCAGACCGTAGAGTCGTCAAGTCTGTGGAGTTGGACTGCGGTGACGGGGTTTGCGCGTTTGTTGCCTCGGTGGGTTGGGCTCGGATGTTGACCGCGATCCCCGATAGGGTCATTGTTCCAGAGTTGTTGCCTGGTCTTTGCCGACCATGCGATGAGGCGCCCGGATGAGTCGCCAGCGGTGACGATGAGGCCGGTTTCGGTGACGATGGCGCTGAGAGCGAAGACTGCGCTGTCCAGACCGTCGAGGCTTGCGACGAGACCGGCGGACTGGAGGTTCCAGAGCCAGACGTCGCCGCTGGCCGTGCCTACGAGCAGGCCCGGTTCGTCGGGGCCGAGTTGGGTCTGATGGAGTGAGGTGATCCGGCCTCGGTGTCCGGGGAGGCTCAAGTAGATGGGTTGTCGGGCGAGCCCTCGTGCCCACCGCACTCTGGCGTCTGTGTCGGCGCGGTTGCCGGCTTGTCCACCGTTGGCGCGGACAGGGCGCCGACCTCCTTCGCGTAGTGCTTGCGGCCAGCCGTCGACGGCTGCCGCCGGACCGAGCTGGGCTTGGTGGTGGCTGAGAATGACAGTTTCGACTTCTCGCGGCATTCGAGTCCGTCCGAATAGGTCGCGCATGGCGTCCTCGACGATGCGCTGCCTGTTGAGATGCGGCCAAGTGGTCGGCCTGAGTCGGTCGATGGCCCACCAACCTTCGTGGTCAGACTGTCGCGCGTGCATTGTGGCGGCATGTTGGTAATAGACGTTGCCCGAGCCAAGGCCAGTGCCAGCTACCGTGCCCGCGTCATGCGGTTCTGGGCCGGCAGCCATGTAAGCGCAAAGTTCCGCGAGTAGTGCGTGGTAGCGGCGAACAACGTAGCGGCCGCCTAGGGTACCCACCAGGAACTGTCGCAGCAGGGAGTGCGCTGGGCGGAAGACTGTCTGGTCGTGTTCGATATCGATACGGATGTGCTCCTGGGCTGCGTCGAGGAAGTCCGACAGCACTTTCGGTGTGAAGGGGTCGGTCTGTCCCGCGATGGCGCGTGCTGTCGTCAGCCAGACATCGTCGACCATGGGCAGTCCACGGCCTTGGGCGAGGGCGCACGCCTGGAAGATCGGTTCGAACGCAGGGTTGAGTTGGCGGAGCCGGTCGAGCATCAATTCGTATAGCGTGGTGATGTCGGCTTGGGCGAGAGCGGGCAGAAGGTCTCCGCTGAGCCATTCCGGTTCGGCGATGACCTCCTGGACTAGCAGGTTCGCGTGGAGGAAGTCGCTGACATGGCGTGCGGGGTCGCCTATGACCGGCGTGTCGGGATGAGCTGCGTTGAGTCGACGCCGGAGGTAGCGGTCGATCGCCTCTGGGTCAGTATGGAGCCGCACTTC
>JAUPKO010000740.1 GCA_030837395.1 Actinomycetota bacterium
CATAACCCAGAGGTCGCAGGTTCAAATCCTGCCCCCGCTACTCTTCAGCACCCATGTGCTGTCCGGAAACCCCCCTATATGGGGGGTTTCCGCGTTTCCGGGTACGACATGTAGAACCCGGGTCGGAGTTTCCCGACAGTTTCCCGACCCTTTCCCGACAGTGCCGGCCCGCCCCCGCGGCGGCCCCGCGGCACGGCGGAGGATCCCGCCGCGGTGCGTTGCCCCGACGTTCCCCGGCGCACGTCACGCCTGGCAGGGCCTCCTTCGCGCGTGCGCGGGCCTCCGTCACGCCTGTCGACGCCTCCGTCACGGCTGCGATGGCCCCGTTCATGGCGGCAGGTGCGTCCTTCGCCCATGGTCGGACCTCCGTCGCTCCTGCGCGGGCAGCGGTGCGCCGTGGACCGGCCGTCGCGGCGTGCCACGCGACCACGCTCGTGTCGGCCTCGGCCTCCGCACCGGCGCGGGGGCGGCAAGGGGCGGGATTGCCGCAGGTCTGCCACTGCGGACCTTGGGGGTATGTGAGCCGGCCATCCGGTCGGTTCCAACCGTGCAAGACCTCTAGAAAAGGTGATTCCCATGCCCGCACAATTCGTCCCCGAACCGCTAATGCTGCTGCCCGACGGCCTGCTCGACCCGACGGTGGAACTCACGACCACCCAGGCCTCCGACCTGGCGATGGTGTCCAAGGACACGATCGAACGCCGGTTGAAGTCCAAGCTGTTCCCGAATGCCCGCCGGCGGCCCCGCGATCCGGCGCGGCGGTGGCTGATCCCGATCGGCGATCTGGTCCATGCCGGTCTGCTGGACGCGACGAGGGTCGGCGACCCCGAGGCGCACCGTCGTCGGGAGAACGCCGACGACATCACTGCGCAGCTGATCGCCGAACGCGCCACCGCGCAGACGTTGCAGCTGCAGATCGAGATGCTGGGCCAGCAGCTGGTGGCGAAGGCCGAGGAGGTGACCTTCCTGCGCAGCATGATCGCGGCTGCGGCGACCGCGGCCGCCTGAACCGGCCGCGCGCGACGCCTGCCACCCACGGCGCCGCAACAGATGGGCACTCCCCCTGCCACGAGGATCGACCTCCTCGGCAGGGGGAGTGCCCATCTGCGGTTCGGGGCACGAATGCAGGGGAGTGGCAGGACCCCGGTAGGCGGACACCGGTGTTCTCCGAGTCCCCCCGCCTTGGTGGGGCTTCGGGGATCACCCCGTCGAGCACGTCTGCACAGATCAGGTCACTCCGATGACAACAACAACCGCCACAACCACCACTGTCGACAGCGACACCTCGGCCCTTCCCGCCATCACCCACGTCGCCGCCGACGGCAGTACCCTTCCTCCCGCCGACCGCGCCACCGCCGACACCGGCCAGGGAACCCCGGGCGCCACCGCAGGCCCGACCGGTTCGCGGACCTACCCGACCGGGCGGCCGCTGAACCCAAAGGTCCGGCGAACCCGGCGCGGCTGGCAGGTCACGTTGCCGGTGGCCCGAGGAGCCAAGAAGACCCGGCAGGCAACTTTTGCCACCAAGGCGCAGGCCACCGCCTGGAAGAACGCCGGCGTCGCTGCGCTGGACGCCGGTCAGCCGCTGCCCGACCCGGCAGACGTGGACGCCCCCGGCGGCGACCAGCAGGCCGCCCGCGCCCAGCAGGGGGCCGGCGACCGGGACACAGTTCGCGACCCGGACGACGTGCGCGATCGGCAAGCAGCGCTGGAGTCCACCTCCCAGGTGGCGGCCCCGCCGACGGGCGATGATGGCCCGCCGGTCGCATCGGCAGCACCGGCATCGGCGAACAAGGCAGATGTCGACGAGACGAGTTTCGCGGCTGTCGCGCACGCCTGGTGCGACGAGCGCTTCGTGAAGCTCCGCCGCGGCCAACCGGGCAGGGAAGCCCACGTCCGCGCCATCATCGCCAACCACCTGGCGCCGTTGATGGACCGTCACGGCTGCCGCACCGGTGCGGACCTGCAACGTGTGCACCACGTGAACTTCCTGTCCGCCCTGGGTCAAGGGCAGACCACCGACATTGAGGCGTCGACACCCACCGGTGCGTCCGCGCTCACCGTCGCGCAGGCCGCGCAGCGGGCTGCGGTGTCCCCGTCGACGATCAAACGCCGCCTGGCCGACGGCGCCTTCCCGCACTCCTATCTCCAGCTGGGCATCCGGATGATCCCGGAGGCCGACCTGCATGCGGCGGGCCTGATGACCGGCAGTGCACTGCGCCGCGGTCCGCGCACAGCCGCGGAAGGCTACTCCAGCGACGTCCTCGCCGACATCGACGGAATATTGAAGGCGATTCTGGCCTACGGGGTCGCCACGGCCGGTTGGACGCTGCGCTACGACACGGCCACGGTGGAGCGGCCCACCACCGTCCAGCAGTCCGCCAAACGTGGACACGTGTGTGTGAGTGACTGCGTGAGAATGGCCGAATCCATGCACGTCGTCCACCAGATCACCATGTGGATCACCCGGCTGCAGTGCCTGCGCGTCTCCGAGGCGTACGGCATCTACGTGGGCGACGTCGACGATCTCGGGGACCGCGGGCTGTTGCGTGTCAGGCGCCAAGGCGGGCGCCATTTCCTGGTGCGCCAGCCGGACGGCACCGTCACCAGCGAGCCGGAGAAGGACGGCGGTAAGACCGCCGAGAGTTGGCGCCTGCAGATAATTTCGAAGCCGTTGATGGATTTGATCCGCCGAACCATCGCCATCTTCCACACCGATGCCGACGGCAACGTCGACCGCAACGCCCGACTGATCCCGGGACTCAATCTTGGTGGCGTCAGCGGGCAAGGGGCCTTCCGCGCCGCGCTGGCTGCCGCGGCACGCGAGGCTGGCGTCACCGTGACCGTTCGGACCGGCACGGTCGAAACCCAGGAGACACCGACCCCGAAGGACTTACGCGCCGGCACGGTCACCGACCTCGCGTGGGGCAACGTGCCCGAACTACTGCGCAAGCGGTTCGCCGGCCACGCCGCCGGATCCGATGTCCACGCGGCGCACTATGTGCTCGACCATCACGACATTGCCAGGCAACTGTTCCCCGTTGCCGTGAAGCTCGAGGAACTCGTGGACCAGGCCGCCCCCACGACAGGCCTGGTGATCCCGACCACGCGGTCGTGTACCACCGCCAACCAGCCGGCGCTGCACGTCGACGCCGACCGTATCGACGCGGCGCTGCTGGCCTGCGGCTGGCTCGTCGCGCCGACGGCGACGGTGGACGACCAGATCGTTGGGGCCACCGTGTCCACCGAGCAGGCCGGCGACGTGCTGGGACTGGCGCCCAGCACGGTGCGCCGGTGGGTGCGTGAGGGACGTTTCCCCGGCTCGGCTCGCTACCCGGACGGCAGCCATGCGATCCCGCTGGCACAGATCCTCGCCGAGCGGAAGCACATCCAGAGTCTGCGGCGGCTCACCGATGTGTGCGCGGACCTCGACTACGACTACCACGAGGCGTACAACCGCAGCAAAACGAACGGTTGGCCTCTCACCGACGACGCCGACTACGGCCTGCTGGTGCCTGCGGACACGGAAGCCCAACTGCGGGCTTACCTCGATGGCGTGGCCGCACTTCATGCCCGGGCCCTGCCGATGATCACGGCCGCTGAACTCCTCGGTCTGCGCCCCAGCATCGTGGAGGCTCTGGTCCGCGACGGGGACCTGCGTGTGGACGAGCAGCGGGGTCCGAGAAACGCGCGGTTCATCACGCGGGCATCTATTGCTGTCATGGCGGATCGTCTGGGAAGGGACCCGGTGGCGCGGGAGGAGACGTTAGTTGCCGACATCGCCAGCTAACTAACTAACTAACTAACGCACTGGCTGCGACCGCGGTCGCGGGTAGGGCGGCTGGGAGGGGCACTGGCACCCCGCGTGCGCTCGACACAGTCAGGACTCGGAAGGAAAGGAGATCACGATGCAGACCTGCAAGATGCCCGACTGCGAGCGGCCGGTCGCCGACCGTCGCGGAAAACCCGGGGCCCCCGCCCGGTATTGCGACGACGAGGACCACAACGGTCTGACCATGCAAGCGGCGACACGTGCCCGCGAACGGGACGCCCGACGGCGAAGGAACGCCGCCGACGCACCTGCCCCAGAACTGCCCCCGGAGCGGCAGGTGTACGCCTTGACCCAGCAGATGGCCCGACTCCAACGCCAGACCGAGGCGTTGTTGGCGGCGAACGTTGAGGCGATCCGGCAGGCACAGGAGCAACTCGCCGGCTACCACGACCCTGACGGGGTCGAGGCTCGCCTGGCCCAGGCCGCCGCGGAGGTGGCTGCAGCCCACGCGGCGACAGCGGCAGCCGAACACGAGATGCACGTAGCGGTCGCCGAACGAGACGCAGCCGAGCAGGCCGCGCGGGCGGCGCGGCAGGAGGCCGATGAGGCCCGGGCCGAGGTGATGCGAGCGCGAGAGCAGGCAAACAAGGCCGTCGCGGAGCACGCGGCTC
>JAUPKO010000081.1 GCA_030837395.1 Actinomycetota bacterium
CGACCTGCTGCACCCGGGCGAGAAGCGACTGGTGTTCTGCCAGTCCCGCTCCCAAACCGAGCAGCTCGCCGCTGAACTGCGCGCCCGCGAGGTGACGACGGTGGTGTCCCATTCGTCGCTGTCGCCAGCGGAGCGCAGGTTCGCTGAACGCACCTTCGCCGACGCCCCGGAATGCGTCGTGGTGGCGACTTCGACGCTGGAACTCGGCGTCGACATCGGCGACCTCGACCGGGTCATCCAAATCGACGCACCCAACACCGTCGCCTCGTTCCTGCAACGACTCGGACGCACCGGACGGCGACCGGGCAGCACCCGGAACATGCTGTTCCTCGCCACCGAAGACGGGCCTCTCGTGCAGACCGCAGCGCTACTCAACCTGTGGGCGTCGGGCTACGTCGAGCAAGTCACCCCGCCGCCGAGCCCCTGGCACATCGCCGCGCAGCAACTCCTCGCGCTCGGATTGCAGGAAGGCCGCTACCCCCTCACCGAGTGGCGCGACTGGTGGCCGGGACTGGACTGGATGCGCGACGCCCGCGACGTCCTGCAGCATTTGCTCGACGAGGGCTACCTCTCCTTCGATGGCGGGTTCGCGATCCTCGGCGACGCCGCCGAACGCACCTACGGACGCCGCAACTTCCTCGAACTCACCTCGGTGTTCACCGCCGCCCCGGAGTTCGCCGTCCTGCACGGCCGGGTCGACATCGGCACCGTGTCACCACTGGCATTGAGTGCGGCGCTGCCCGCCGGTGTACCCCGGGTCCTGTCTCTGGCGGGTCGCGGGTGGAGGGTCACGCACGTCGACTGGCAACGCAGGCGAGTCTTCGTCGTGCCCGACCCGAGCCGCGGCAAGTCGGTCTGGAACGGAGGATCACCCACGCTCGGATTCGAGTTGGCGCAAGCCATCCGCGACGTTTTGGTGGGGCACGATCCACCCGTCACCCTCTCGGGCCGGGCCTCCGCCAGGCTCGCGGCGATCCGCGCCGCGGGGGAGCCCCAACCCCCGGCCGAAGGGACGATGCTGGCCGAAAGTCAGGGATCGCGAGTGTGGTGGACCTGGGCCGGATCCAAGGCGAACGCCAGCCTGGCGGCTGCATTGGAAGCGCAGGGCCACCGGGTGGCCGCGTCCCCGTTGAGCGTCACGTGCAGTAGCGACGTCGGGACAGGCGACCTGCGTCATTGCGCGGACCTCCTTGCGTCGGAGGACGCTGCGCCGCACTTGGACCGCCACGCACTTGCCGGGTTGAAGTTCTCAGAGCTACTCCCGGAGGGGCTGGCCGCCGCCACAGTCGCCAACCGCATCACCGACAACCGCCGGGCGCAGGAAGTCGCGCAACAGCCGATCACGAGGATTCGGGTGTAGGGGTTTCTCACCTCGCATACAACGACACGGGCCGTGACACGTGCCGAGGATTGACCAAAATGACGATACCCAGGCGTTGGAGTCACCACCTCACAGGACTTGACCCACCACGACAACGGACGGCCGCGTGGGAAGTGATAATTCCGGTGCGAAGGTGTCTGGTGCCACCAGCAGAGACCAAGTCCACCGCTGCGCAAGGGGTGTCAATCGGTGCCTCGAAGGTGGACTCGGGGAATCGGTCGAGAGGGCCGCTTTCAGACGGTTCCAACCGGACGCCTGCGCTGGTGGCGGGCGGATCGACACCTGTCGTTGTGGTCGTGTCCGGCGGGTACGTTTACTGGGTGAACAGTGCCACCAGCGCGATGGGTCGTCGGTGCGACGCACCGTTTCCTGGAACTTCCTAGACGTGATGGCGGCGCCTCAAGTCTGAAGTTCGTGGCTTCCTGTGATCGTCTCTGCCCGGCTCCTCGTGTTCCAGGGCACCGATCCTCTCGCGCGCGGGAGGCGGCTGCGGGGCCGCTTAATCGGTGGCGCTGGCATTCACTGATCCTCTTCGGATCGTGCAAAGACCGCGACGGCGCATTCAGGTTCCTGTTGGGTAGTGTCCTGCTCATCGAGGAGGTCGACGAACTCGGCCCGCAGGACGTCAAACCGTACGGCAGTGACTTATTCAACGATGTCGTGCTGTCGGCCCTGGTCAGCGAGGGACTCAGGGCCACCCTCTCGGTCTACCGCGGTAAAACATGGACGACTAGCGCGGAACCCTTCAGTTTCGTCCCGCGCTCTCCCGCGACAGCCGAGTCGCCCTGGTTCGCTAGACCCAGCATCAAGGCCGTCGGGCAACTCAAGAACTGCATCTCGACCGGCAACTTGCGAAATCGGAAGACGACCTACACCTCACCGGCCCATGTGCTCGAAGCATGGGCTGAGGTCGCCGATCAGGTGTCGCAGCAGGACCTTGCACTGGGATGGGGGATCGGTTGTCCACCTCGCGTCGGATGACAGATCGCCCATCACGCGTGAGACGGATGGGCGTTGGCGCTTGCGCGAGAGGTGAACGGAATGGGCACTGACCGCGAAGTCGACACAGGCGCCAGCGGCAAGGCTGTTCTCATCATCGGGGTGGACCTGGCAACCCGCGCCAAGTCCACCGCGGCAGTCGGGATCCATTGGCACGAGGGAGGAACCGTTGAACTAGGCCTGGCGATCGACCCATGCCACCCAGGTCAGCCACTATCAGAGTTGCAGGAACCTCGATCTGCTCCTTCGCGTGGCCGACTGCCAGGATTTCCTGCGCGCAACGGATCAATGAATCACGAGGGTCACACGATACTGGCTCAGAACAGTGCGGTGGTCGTCGACAACCGGCAGGTCACGTTGTTGGTGGACCAGGCCATAGCTTGGTTGCAACGTCGAAGAGATCCCGAGCCCGAATGTTGATCGCATCCTCGTCCCAGGACTCCAACGCGACGATGTCTTGGTTGAGGGCCAGTTTCGAGTGCTTTCGTAGCCCCGCGCGCTTCTTGGCCCACGGTCCGTTGCTGACGGACGGATTGAGGGTCTTTGTTACCAATGTGAGGTTGCCGATGCGGTTGATGTGGCGTTCTCGTTCCTCTTCAGCGATCTGCCTGAGAGCAGGATCTGAGAGCGGGATGCGCCAGTGACTTTTCCATGCTCGCGGCATGACGTGTTCAATTGTTAGCTTGTCGTAGTCAAATTGCGCTTGTTCACCCTTGTCGCGTTGGCTCTGCATGTATCGATCGATGGGACCCAAAATCATGCGGATGCGTTCCTGGCTCATTCTCCCGTAGTAGCGGCGATCGCGAAATTCCGTTTTGACGTCGGCGTCGGTAGGCCAATCGAGGCTATTGGGCCGGTTCGCGAACGCGATCTGAACAGCACCGTCGACAGTCTCGCCATCGGGTGCTGCTTGGGCTCGCTGGAGGACGTCGAGAAAGGCGCGCCCGTAACCACGTGTTTGCCAGCCGACGAGGAGTCGGCGGGTCACCCAACTGTCGATGTGGCCGATAGCTCGCTCATGCTCCACGAGTGAGAGCCGATCGGAAGGAAGGGTCCGCAGCCACGCCAGCAGCGGGACAGCCGTAGTGACACCAAGGCGTTCCATTCGCCCGGATACCTCTGCTATCGAGTCAGGGACGTCACTGGTTCGCTCATAGATTTGCCGGTATTCCTTTGCGAGATCGTGAATGGAGGCGAGTATCTCCGGCAGTTCCTCGTCTGTCTCGCGCAGATATTGGCGGGCCTCTCCGTAGAGGCGCCCAAGGTTCACCTCCTCTGCGCGCCGCACGGTAAGCCAGGTGGCGAGGAGTTGGTCACGACGTCCGCGGGCAGCGTGACCACGGCCCACGCGTTCGGCCCACCAGGGGCCATCG
>JAUPKO010000741.1 GCA_030837395.1 Actinomycetota bacterium
CTAACTGGAGTCATAGCCTGTGAACAGCGCAGCACCGCGTGCCATGTCGCCCAGCTTTCTGCTACCGCGCCAGAGGACGATGACGCCCGGCGGCAGATCGCCTTTGCGGGCGCGGTAGCCTCCGAGCCGTGCGGTGAGCAGTACGGCGCCCGCGACGGTGTCAGGCGGTGCGTATCCTTCGACTTGAGCAAAGCGAGAGAGAACTTGCAGTTCGATATCCGAGAACAGGAATTGGGGCGGCAGGTTGGGCTGTTCTCTGCCCAGCAGTGTCATGAGCATGACCCGCCACGCGACGACCATGCTGATGGCCACGACGCGTCGGATGGCCTCGGCGTCCGTGGCGATGATGTCCTCGATTTTGCAGCCACTCTTCAGAACCTTGTGCCACTCCTCGATGCGCCATCTGTGCGCGTATTCTCGCACGCACTGCACTGCTTTCTCCGTGCTTTCGACCTTCTCGGTGCTGAACAGCAACCACTTGATTGGCTCGGTGTTCGGCGGCGGGTTCGCCTCGCAGGCGTACACCACCCACAGGGGAACCGGCGAGGCGCCCAAACTGCGTTTGTGTTTGGGAACCTGCAGGTTGACCGCTTGGAAGCGGATCTCCAGATCGGCATACGGATTGACCAGGCGGGACTTGCGATTCCTGCGACCGGGAATGGCGAGTCGCACGGTTTGGCGGACCGGTGCCTGCCTGATCTCCTCGAACAACGACTCGGCGACGTCACTTGCCCTATTCCAGGCGACGCGAACCAGCAGATCGACCTTGCGGCTTTTCTGCCAGTGATCGAACAACTCGAAGATGTCCGCCTCTCGGTCCATGATGCAGACCAGGTGCGTGCCAGGCAACTGCTCGGCGGCCTGCTCACAGGCAAGGATCGAGTCCAGCCAGCGGCGGCCTTCCTTTTGTTCGAACGGCAGCTTGCGGCGTTGTTCTCGGCTCTGCTTCGGATAGAACTGGCGGGCAACACATTCACCGGCCAGGATGCCCAAGGGAAGTCCCGACGCGGTCAGCGCCAGGGTCGAATGCAGCCGCAGGCCGCGTCCTTTCGTGCCGCTCTTGTTGGCGCCTGTGGGGCCGAGTCCGGCACATCCCTGCAAGGCGGAGAACTCCAGCACCGTGCTGTCCTGAGGGCACAGCACGCGCGTCTCGTTGCGCATCCGCTTGATCGTGCGTTGCCGGTGCGGTTCGAGGATCGTCTCCAGGCTCACCGCCTCGCCGTCCGGATGTTCAATGAACCGATAGTAGCCCTGCATCTGCGCGGCTTCCCCGTTGGCGCATTCCACAAACGGCTCGGTCGGGTTCCGGGCCTTCAGCCTGGCGATCGACACCAGCCGGGTCGACAACCGCCGATCCCCCAAGGGTGCTTGTCCGAACTCTTTTTCGGCCCACTGATCGCCGTCCAGTCCTTCGGCCGGCTCCAGAGCCACCGCTCCGGCATCGTCTGCCAGGCCCATGTGGCTTCGGAAATCGGCGTCAAGGCAGTACAGGTAGATGTCCTTGGTACCTTCCGCGACCTGGCGGTCGCGGTCATACCGTCCACGACCCTTGCTGCGTCCGACTCGCCGCCAGTTCGCCGCCCGATAGCAGGTGCCCGAATGTTGCGCGGTATCGACGAACGACTCGATCAGCCAAGGCCGATAGTTGTACCGTCGCTGGAAATCCGTTCCCACGCGGCCGACGAACAGCCCGAGAACCTTCGAGGCGAGATTCCGGCACTGGACGCCAGGCCTGACCAGCAACCGACTCAGGCAGATCACACGGTCAAGATACTTCTGTCGGACATCCCAATCCCATCCGATCCATCGATCGCGCGCCTCCAGGTGCAGGGCCGAAGCGCTGACACCCAGCGCTCCCAGCAACCCGTGATCGGACCAGACAAGATAGCGCAACTGCCGACCCGTTATGATGCGGTCCCCCTGCGGGTGTTCCCGAAGCAGCAGCTCGTTCCACAGCCGGCTGTCCGCCTCGTTGTCCACAAGCCGCAGTTCAAGGCCCCGGACTGCCCCAGCCTCATCCGGCACGTCGCGAGGAAGCGCAGGGGGCTTGCCGGTACCGCGAGGGCGCCGTTCCCATCCACCCCGCGTGCGCGAAGCCGGCAGACCGATCAGCCCTGCCTGTTCAAGTCGGCCCAGTCCGGTCAGACAGGTGCTGATCTGCAGCCGCCCCCGCTGATCCCGGAACCCAAACTGCTCGCAGACTTCCGCCGCTACACTCTGCCTTGTAGAACACCTGGCAACCGCAAGGATCGACCGGACTTTGGCAAGGCCCAACTCCTCGGCCAGAGTCCGCGCTATTCGGTTCTGTGCAACCGCAGCCATACCCCCACTGTATTGGGCGTCGCGAATTTTACCAGTCGGATATGTGAAATCGTGTTAGAGCTTGGCTCGGTGGGGCGAAGATGGAGGAGAAGGGGGCGACCGTCGCCCCCTTCTCCTCCATCTTCGCCCCACCGAGCCAAGCTCGGTGGGGACGAGTCCCATCCCCGGATGATCGGGCGGTCCGGCGCCCGAGGGGTGCTGAAGCCGGGACACCAAACCAAGGCCGGATTCTGCGGCGTTCGGTGTACCGCCTTCAGGCGGAATGGGTCGGATCGCGGTTCTTTCACAGGTTCTGAGGCACTGAGGGCCCGGGAGGCTGTCGCCATTGACGGGCGGCGCCCCTGACGGTACAGTCCTGCCCATGCTGTCACCCGCAGGAAACGGTTGTGCCAAGTTCAGCATGAAAGACGAATGACGAGCATGTACTCGTAGTCGGGCTCGTAATCCGCTTCGTGATCGAGCCGACCATGCCCACGTCTCTGACTACGGAACCGATTACGAGGCCGATTACGGACCAACAAGGAGTTCACACCATGCCAACCACGCCCACAGCCACGTAAGCAATCGAGACGTGTCATCTGACCGTTGCCGCACCGGTCGAAGTCGGCCGCGCCGCCGGGCACTTCTGGTTTCCGACCCTGCATGCGGCGGGCGGTTCCGATGTCCTCTGCGAAGTGGTCCGGACTGAGGACCGCGCCCAAGGCAAGTGGCCGGCGGCCCTCTACCTGTCGCGGGATGGCGGCGCCAGTTGGGCTCACGCCGCCGACACCGACTCGTATGGGCCGGTCTCGACGCTCCTGCCGTCAGGCCAACTCCTGATCCTGCCCTACGAGCTCTGGCCGCTGGTGCCGGGTGACCGGCGCAAC
>JAUPKO010000742.1 GCA_030837395.1 Actinomycetota bacterium
AAACCCCTCGGGGGCGAGGACCTGGACCGGTACCTGCCCTGGCTACCCGGACCCACCGGCAGCCCGGACCACAACCCACCAAAGATCAACCTCTCGGGCTGAACCCGCCCGCAGACCCCCCCGGTCGAAACCCGACCCGCCACCAACGGATCGGTCACTTCGGCATGCCCTCCACGGGATCACCGAACTCTTACGATCGGTGGATCCGGCTTCAGACCCCGACTGCACCCACAATTCTGAAGAACCGGTCATCCAGCACGCTGGGATCTGTGCGGGGGCCGCCCGTGAGAGCGGTCCCTACCGCGACCGTTGAACCACGTGATGTTCATAAGGGTTCTTCACTGTTGGACTCACAGTGCTTGTGCTGGGATTCGCATCCAAACGAATCGAAACTGAAGGTCGGTCTGATCCATTCCCTGCGGTTCGCTCTTGAACGTCGCTGCAAGGTTGTGCACCTCACGAGACGGAGCAAGAACAAGGCGTTTCCTGCCAGATATCGCCGTGCCAGGCGATGTGGTTCTTGCATTAGCCGGTACAGCCATTCGAGGCCCAGCCGGGAGGCCCATTCAGGTGCCCGTTGAGTTTTACCGGCGAGTATGTCGAGATAGCCTCCGACACCGATCACGATTGCGTGAGGAGCGGTCTTGACGATCTTCTGCGCCAGTTCCTCCTTCATCGGGCTGGGGAGGCCGAGGAGGATGAGTTCTGGATCGCGGGAACCGATCCAGGTGAGGAGCGATTGCTCATCGCCGGGGCTCCAGAAGCCGGAATGCCGTCCGACGACCCGCGCGCCCGCCATCGTCAGGGTCTTGGCCGCGGATGCGTTGCAGTCTTCGTCCGCCCCGAGGACGAAGACGCGGATTCCAGGACTGACGGCGAGAAAATGATCGACGAGGTCGGGGGTCGCGACCCGTTCCGGGATCCGTGCGCCGAACAGGCGCCAACCCCATACGACGCCGACCCCGTCGGGGATGACGAGATCGGCACGACGAAGGTTCGCCGCCAACCGGCTGTCGGTGGCGGCGAGGTTGAACACAGCAGCGTTGAGGCCAGAGACAATCAGATGTTCTCGGCGGTACCGGGCCTCTACAAGGCGTGCTGATACGTCGTCAAGGGATAGGGCGTCAACGGGGATCGGGGAGGTGATCATGTCAGCCGTTGGCACCTGTCCGGCCGGTCCAGAATCCGGTCACCGGCAGGGTGCTGTGCAGGAAGCGGACCACGCGTTCGGAGGTGTCACGGATCTCGTAACCTGCGGGAGTGTCCGGCCGGTGTCCCTCCAACGCATGCTCGAGCAGGTACCTGCCACATTCGACGATAGAAGCAGCCGTGACACCGGCGAGCAAAACAGAACCGGTCTCGAGCGCTTCGGGGCGTTCCATCGAGGCTCGCGGGCTGATCGCTGGAAAACCGATAATGGCAGCTTCTTCGGAGACACTGCCGCTGTCGCTGATGACCAGGCGGGCGCCGCGCTGCAGTGCGAGGTACTCGAAGTACCCGAATGGCGGAGACATGATCCACTGTTTCGGTGGTGTCCAGCCTCGGAGCCGACGAACCAGTCGTGGATGGGTCGATACGACCACGTGGGCACAGCTGAGGTCCCGCATGCGCTCGACGCCATCGAGGATGTGGTGCAGGGTCTCGGCATCCTCGACGTTTTCCTCGCGGTGGAGGCTGAGCACGATGTAGTCCTGCGCCTTGATGCCGAGCGCCTGGTGGACAGGATCCTCGTCCACCGCGTGTTGATAGGTCTCGTAGACCTCGCGGAGAGGGCTGCCGATCACGGTGCATCTCCTCGTCGGGAGGCCTTCGCTCAAAAGGTTGCGGCGAGCGTGCTCGGTATAGGCGAGATTGAAAGTGCAGAGGTGATCGAGGACCCTTCGGTTCGTTTCCTCGGGAACTCTGACGTCGAAGGAACGGTTGCCGGCTTCAAGGTGGTAGACCGGGATACCCCGACGCTCGGCAATGAGGGCGGCCAAGGCGCTGTTCGTGTCGCCCAAGGTGAGTACGGCGTCCGGCTGGTAGTCGTCCAACGCGTCCTCGAAGCCAGGGAACAGATTCCCCAAGAATCCGCCAAGTGACGATGAGGCCGCCTTGAGGTGGTATTTCGGCTCGTCGACCGCTAACTGGCGGAAGAAGATGTCGCTGAGGTTTTCGTCGAAGTTCTGATCCGTGTAGCAAAGGGCATGATCGGTGACGGAGGAAAGTCGATTGAGCACGCACGCCAGTCGGATGATCTCCGGTCGGGTGCCTAAGAGACTAAGGATCTTCACAGATCTGCCCCTGCCTCGAGGACGTAGGTATCGGTGTCGTCGGGATCGAAGTGCTCACTGATCCAGAAGGCAGCGAGGAGATCCTCCTGGCCGACATTGGTCAAGGTGTGGATCTCGAAAGTCCTCATGTCCGCGACGGACAGACCTGCATCGCCCAGAAGGGCCGAGGACCGCTCACCGGTCACGAGGTCGTGACAGTCCAGTCGACCGGTACCCGAAAGAACCATGAACCGCTCGTATTTACGGCGATGGAAGTGGCCGCCCCGGCTCTTGCCCGGCAACGTGCTGCTGAAGAACACCTGGCCTTGGCCGTCGTGGCGGACGCCCTCCCAGAGCGTGCCTCGAGGATCGGAGCGCGCGACCGGTTGGAGGAATGTAGCGGTGCGGGAGTGCTGACGGCGCAGGATGTTGAACAGCTGGACCGCGAGCGAGGTTTCGCCTTGAGGGGAGTGGCCCGCGGTGTAAAGCCGGTTCAAGCGATCGAACTCGGCTGCCAGGTGGGAGATGAGCGCCCGGTGTCCGTGTGGCCAGCCGTCGGGTGCCTTCCCAGAGCGCAGGGCAGTCAGCAACTGCTGGGCAGCGTCCTGGGCATGGACGAGAAGGATCTCTCGATCGTCCGTGACGGACACCGGTCGACCTTCCGCGATGCGTGCCGCGAAGGTCGCGACGAAGCTGTTGTAGTCGGGGCGGCAACCTTCTCCGAAGAGGTTCGGCAACCCTACGTCAACAAACTGACTCCCCGCGTTGGCTGCCGCCTTGGCCAGGATATCGCCGGCTTGGGCCTTACCCCGTCCGTAAGGGGTACCGTTCGCGGCTGCGACGCTGTTCGCGTAGACGACGGTTGGAGGCGTGTGGCATTCAGTCAAAGCATCCGCCAGGGAACGCGCAGCCCTCACATTGCCCGAGTAGACGTGGTCGTCGTCCCCCCGGTTCACGCCCGCGCAGTGGATCACGCCGAGGGCTCCGTCGAGATGGGCACGCAAAACATCGGGATCCGACAGGTCCTCGTGGCCGAGCGACCTGGTCTGCTGATGTCCGATGGCCGCCGCCACCCGGACATGGCGACCGAGGAATCCATTGCCGCCCGTGACGAGAACGGTCACCGGGTTGCTCCGACACGTCGGCGTAAGGCCTGCTGAGTCTCGGGAAGTCCGAGGAGGAGGCCACACACCTCGTCCACTGTCAGTCGCCTGGTGTTCTCCGACGTATAGTCGGGAACTTCCTTCCGGATCTCTCCCTGGGAGAAGTAGAGGTCATAGTTGAGATCCCGATCGTCCATCCTGACCCGCCAGTGGTGCTCAGTCTCCACAGCGCGCGCCAACTCGACAGTCGTCGCCAGGGTCTCGTGGATCTTTTCGCCGTGGCGGACACCGATGATCTCGGTCCGTAGGGGGGTGTCCAGGACTCGGGAGATGGCTTCGGCCAGGTCGATGACTGTGGCTGCCGGAGCCTTACGGATCATGAGATCACCCTGTTGGCCTTCACCAAGGGCGGTCTCGACAAGTTCGACCGCCACCGGCAATGGCAGTAAGAATCGCGTCATGTCGGGGTCTGTGATCCGCATCGGACTGCCTTCGAGAGCGGCCTTGATGAAGGCGGGGATGACGCTTCCCCTGCTGAACATCACGTTCCCGTACCGAACGGAACAGACGCGCGTGTCGGAGTCGTCACGCCCCCGGGCCGCAGCCTGCAGCACCTTCTCCATGAGTGCCTTGGTCATGCCCATCGCGTTGATCGGTTGAACTGCCTTGTCAGTCGACAACATCACGACCGACTCGACTCCGGCCTCGCTGGCGGCGTCAAGGACGTTGACGGAGCCGAGGATGTTGGTCCGGACGGCCTCCTCGGGGAAGAACTCGCAAGAGGGCACCTGCTTGAGTGCGGCCGCGTGGAACACGTAATCCATGCCGCGGGTGGCGTGCGAGAGGCTCCGATAGTCACGGATGTCCCCAACCCAGAAGTCGAGGACGTTGTTGTTGAAGGTGCCGCGCATGATGTCTTGCTTGGATTCGTCGCGGCTGAAAATACGAATCTTCTGGGCCCCCTGGGCCAAGGCGTGGCGGGTCATGGCATGACCGAACGAACCTGAACCGCCTGTAATGAGTATGGACTTACCTTCGAGTAGAGTCACAGTGTTCCTTTCAGTACCTGGATGATCTCGTCGGCCAGGTCACAATGATCAGAGATCTGCACAGGTGTTCTGTTTCGTTCACGGCGAATCTGGTGCTCAATGGCTTCCCTCAGGGCTTCAGGATCCCTGGGGAGAACGAGCATCGTGCCTGAGTCGAAGAGAAGGGAACGGCAGTCGCCGACATCGGTCGCTACCACGGGAACGCCGAGGACTCTGGCTTCGAGCACCGCCAGCGGGAGACCTTCCGACCAGCTCGGGAAGCATGCCACGGACCAAGTCGCCATCTCGTCGATCTTCTCCTGCCCGCCTAGCCGTCCGAGGAGGTCGACGTCTCCGGTCGTCAATTTCGTGAGCGTCTTGTTCCACGGGTCCACCGGGGTGTTCGTTTTCGCTGGTGGATCGATCCGCCGGGCGATGGCACCCACCACTCGCAGACGCCAGGCGGCGTCCGGATGTTCGGCTGCACTGAGGAGATCGGAGATCCCTTTGGCGGCGGAGATCGTTCCCAGGTATCCCACTCTCGGGCGCTCGTCGTCTGCTGCGGAGGTGGAGCTCGTCTTCGGCGTCGGTAGATTCCGCTTCAGGTACGACAGGATGCCAACGTTTGAGATGTACGTCGTCGCCTTGCCCGCTAGCGTCAAGTTGGTGACGCAGGAGATGAGGCGTGTCGCGAGGTGTCCCACGAGACGGTAGGACATTTGTCGGAAAGGCTGTTTCCAGATCTGGGGGGGTAGGACGTACTCGCCGTGCAGATGTGCGACAATTCGTTTGATGCCTATCGCTCGGGCGAAGAGAACGAGCACGACGTCCCTGGCGAGACCTGTGCCGCCCTGGCTCAAACTGTAATAGAGCACAGATGGACTGTCACTCTTCCTCGCGATGTCAGCTATGGCGAGGAGACCTCTTCCGGTCTGTTTCAGACCAGACCAGCTGATGCTTCCTCTTCGCCCTTCCCCACTGGTCGCCAGACTGATCCAGGTTGCCGGTTCCCCACGGCTGTCCAGCTTGTCCTTCAGCACGAGTTGGATGAGTTCGACGCCGCTGAGGAGGTCGGTCGGACGACCAATACAGATGAGAGTCATGTATGGGTTCTTTCTCGTCTGCCTGAAGGTGGGAAGGCTGGACGGCAGTTGGGCGTCAGAGAGCGGCGGATATCCGTAGGTGCGGTGCGTGCTGAGAGTTGTGCTCACCTGATGATGAGACCGTCTATCTGAGACGCCGCTCGTTCCAGGAGCAGCTTCCGGCTGTCGTGGCGAGTCTGCCATGGAGCGCTCAGACAAGGATGGCTATCTGTGATAGTAGTCAACATAGTCCGTCGAATGGGGGATATGAAGGCTCCTACGGACGGTGTCGCCGTTCAAGTGCGAGCGTGTGCGGGTACTGACAAGATGGGCGTGGAACGACGAAGCGGGTATCGATGGCTTTCGGCCATTCACGCTCATCATCTTGAGATTGTTGTAGAAATCTGACGCGCCCTCTTCTGTGGTTTCTGCTGCCTGGAGTCGGGATCTCTTACGGAGGCAAATCGTTTGGGGTTGTCCGTGCGAAGAGGTGGGGGAAAACCTTGTATTTGGCCGAGAGCTGTGGGGTTGCGGCCTCCACGGGGTTGTCAGCGGGGTCTTCCGGGGAGAGATCAGCCGATCAGCCGATCAGCCGAGGGCGACATCCGCTGGCGTGCGGATAGTGAGGATACGTTCGGAGTTTGTTGTTCTAATCTGCACCTGGGCTGGCAGGATGAATCTCAGCGTGAGGCGATGGATGAGTCGCGTGTACATCGGAGAGGACGCGCTTCTCGGGGATGGTGCTGGGCTGGCGGAGCCGTAGAAGGTGAGAGATGACTTGTTTTCGTCGGATGGATGCTCGGGGATTGGTCTCTGTAATGACTGGATGACTCGGCCTCTTGGCCTGTTCGGTCATCCAGTGCGTTCCATGTCGATATCGGAGTTCTGGTATGAAGATGCTTGTTACTGGTGGTGCGGGTTTCATCGGCAGCACCGTCGCCTCTGCGTGCCTGGACGCGGGGCATCACGTAGTGATACTCGACAACCTCAGCAAAGGGCGGGTGGAATACGTCAAGGATCGTAGGTTCTATCGCGGATCCGTCGGGGACAGCTCCCTCATTCGGAGGATATTCGACGAGAACCCAGACATCGACGTCACCATCCATTGCGCCGCACGCATCGTCGTGCCAGAGTGAGTCGCCGATCCGGAGACCTACTATGAGAACAACATCGGACAGGCTCTGACCCTTCTGCGTTCGCTTGAGGACGTCGGATGTCACAACATGATCTTCAGTTCCTCAGCGTCCGTCTATGCTTCTCATCCAGGTTTCTCGGTGGACGAGGAGAGTCGGCTGGTGGCTGCGAGCCCATATGCTCGCACTAAATTGATGTTCGAATGGATCCTGCAGGACCTTGCGGCTACCGGGCGGATGAACGTCGTGTCGCTTCGCTACTTCAATCCGGTGGGGTGTGATCCACTCATGCGGACGGGGCTCCAGGACCCGACACCGACGCACGCACTTGGGAAGTTGATCGAGGCGTTTCAGAAGAGGGAACCCTTCATGGTGACGGGCGTCGACTGGCCGACCCCAGACGGAACGGCGATCCGTGACTACATCCACGTCTGGGACCTGGCCAGGGCACACGTGGCCGCGGCTGACTGGCTCCTGGAAACCCGAGAGCCCTGTGTGGTGATCAACCTTGGGACCGGGCGAGGAACATCGGTCCGTGAACTTGTCGATGCGTTCGGGTCGGTCGTCGGCCGACCGATCGAGATCGTTGAGGTTGAACGTCGGCCAGGGGACGTTGTCGGCTGCTACACGACGAGTGACAAGGCCCGGCGACTTCTGGGCTGGGAAGCTGAGAAGACTCTCGCGGAGGGGATCCGGGACTCTCTTGCCTGGACGCGGTATAGGGACGAAGTGCTGGGTGATCCTCAGCTGACGATCGACCTCGACGAAGGATGGGTCGACGTCGAAACGGACATGAACGTCGCGCTGAGGTAGCCGTTCTCGCCAACAACAAGTTCGTCAATGTCTAAGTTCCGGATGCGTGTTGTGTGAAGTCAGCCTGAAGTGAGGGTGACAATCTGTGCTTGAACAGGCATGGAAAGTGTCACCGACTGAGTGAATGGGTGAGGGATATGTCGGGTGTTGGCGGTTTGAGAATGATGCGTCGCCG
>JAUPKO010000743.1 GCA_030837395.1 Actinomycetota bacterium
ACATCATGAGCAGCAGGCCAACCGCGATCGGCAGTGAGGTCTGCCCGATCTTGACCGCGTCCAGGGCCGTCTGCACCCCCGGCACGAGTTTGCCAAGAAGCAGGCCCAGGGCCATCGCCGCCAGGATCCACACCGGCAGGAATCGATCCAGCAGGCCGAGTCGCGCCACCACCGCGTGTTCTTCGGCATCGATCCCGTTCACAGGAGGTTCACCTGCCTGATTCGCCATGTTCGTTGACACCTGTGGGCCTCCGCCTCAACACTTCATTTCGACACTCATCAATCTAGTCACGGCGCTGGCGACTGTCCACCGCCGTGCCCGCCACATGTGGGCCCGATCGGCGAAGTCGGCCGCGCCCACACAACTTCTTGGAGACTCCGTGCCCGGGTCAAACGACCAGCCCAGATCAACACCTTTGCCCGCACCCCGCGACGCCGACACCGCCAGGGCCCTGGCCAAGGTGGCCGCCGAGTTGAGCCACACGTACGAGGGGACCTTCTCGCCCGAGACCGTGGCCCACGTCGTAGAGGAGAGCTACGACCTCCTCGCGCCGTCGGCCAAGGTGCCGGACTTCCTGCCCTTGCTCACGCAGCGCTTCGCCCGCGACCGCCTGCTGGCCGTGGCGCAGGCCGAGGGTCGAGTCGCGAAGCCGACGCCGGAGGTGCTGTTCCTGTGCGTCCAGAACGCCGGACGTTCGCAGATGGCGGCCGGGTTCATGTCCCATCTCTCTGGCGGTCGGGTACGGGTGCGATCGGCGGGTTCCCAACCGGGTGAGCGAGTGAACCCGATCGCCGCGCAGGCCATGGCGGAGGTGGGCGTGAGCCTGTCCGAGGCGTTCCCCAAGCCGCTGACCAACGACGTCGTGCGGGCGGCGGATGTGATCGTCACCATGGGCTGCGGCGATGCCTGCCCCGTCTACCCGGGCAAGCGCTACCTGGACTGGGAACTCGCCGATCCGGCCGGTTTGACGCTGGAGCAGGTGCGCCCCATCCGGGATCGGATCGAGCAGAACGTACGTGGGCTCCTGGCCGAGATCCTTCCCCTGTAGGCAGTACGCGGCCGACCGGCTTGAGAGCGATCGGACGTATACTTCAACTGTGATCGAATCAATCGCGGTCGAAGTGTCCACAGTGCGCGTGGCCGAGGCGCTGACGCTGCTAGCGGCCGCCTCCGACCCCGTACGGTGGCGACTCCTGGCCAGGCTGGCGGACGGCGGCACCCACTGCGTGTGCGATTTGCAGCCGATCGCCGGAGTCGCCCCGAATGTGCTGTCCTACCACCTCAAGGTGCTCCGGGACACCGGCTTGGTCACGGCCGCCAAGCGCGGCCGCTGGGTCGACTACACCCTCGTCCCAGACGCTCTGGATCGCCTGCGGGCGGCGCTGCCCGGATCGGCTTCCGCGGTGATGTGATGAGCACCGTCGCCGAGCGCCTGCGCCCCACCACCCCGACCCGCCGATGGGTGGGCCTGGCCGGAGCGGCGGCGGTTTGGATCATCCTGTACCGCCTCAACGAACCGTTCTGGGACTGGCTGATCTACGACGTCCTCGGACTGTCACCGACCAGCTCCCTCGGCTCCGGGCTGCACTTCTTCGGCTACGACACCGTCAAGATCGGCCTGCTTCTGGTCGGCATCATCTTCGCCGTCACGGTGCTGCGCTCCTTCATGACCATCGAGCGCACCCGAGCCCTGCTGGGTGGCAAGCGAGAAGGCCTGGGCAATGTCATGGCCGCGAGTCTGGGCGTGGTCACCCCGTTCTGCTCGTGCAGCGCGGTACCGGCCTTCATCGGCTTCGTGGCCGCCGGCGTGCCGCTCGGTGTCACCATGAGTTTCCTGATCGCCAGCCCACTGGTCAACGAAATCGCCATCGGCCTGCTGCTGACCATGTTCGGGTGGGAGATCGCCCTCACCTACGTCGTAGCGGGCTTGTTCGTGGCGATCGTCGGCGGCTGGGTGATCGGCCGGTTCCACCTGGAGAAGTGGGTCGAACCGTTCGTGTTCGAGACCCGCCTCGGTGGCGAGGTGATCGACACCAGCGCGGGGCTGACCATCGACGACCGAATCCAGATGGGCGTCGAGGAGGTCGTCAGCATACTGCGCAAGATATGGCCCTACCTGCTCGTCGGCATCGGCCTCGGTGCAGTGATCCACGGCTGGGTGCCGACGGACTTCTTCACCACCTATGCCAACGCCGCCAACCCCCTCGGCGTGGTCGTCGCCGTGCTGATCGGCATCCCGCTGTACTCCAACGCCGCCGGGGTCATGCCGCTGGTGCAGTCGCTGTACGGTGCCGGGTTGCCGATGGGGACACTCCTAGCCTTCATGATGTCCGTCGTCGCGCTGTCCCTGCCGGAGATGATCCTGCTGCGCCGCGTGCTGCGACCCCAATTGATCGCGACATTCATCGCGGTGGTCGGCACGTCGATCGTCGCGGTCGGCTACCTGTTCAACGTCCTGCTCGCCCGCTGAAACCACCCACAACGGAAGGAACTCCGATGATCATCAAAGTCCTGGGGCCCGGCTGCAACAACTGCAAGAACCTCGAGCGCGTCACCCGGGAGGCCCTCTCGGAACTCGGGCTGGACGCCACCATCGAGAAGGTCGAGGACTTCCCCACCATCGCCGGCTACGGGGTGATGTCCACCCCGGGCCTCGTGGTTGATGAGAAGGTCGTCCTCTCCGGCCGCGTACCCACAGTGGCGCAGGTGCGGGATCTGCTCACCGCTGCCGCGTCGTAGTTGCGACCGGCGGTCACCGCCCCGCTGCCACCACGTCCGCCAGTTGGGCGGTGCGCTGGCGAACCTCGGCCAGGGCGTCGGTGAAGGCTTCGTCGGTGTCGATCGCCGACGGGTCCGGGATCGACCAGTGCAGGCGCCGGTTGGGCAGCGCCGCCACGTCCTCGTTCACCGCGTCGCACACCGACACCACGAGGTCCTCGGGCTCGAGCACCTCATCGATCCGCCGCGGTCGGCCGTGACCCACCCGCCAACCGGCACGGCGAAGCGCAGCAGTCGCTCGAGGGTGGAACCGCGACCCCGGGTCCGTTCCGGCGGATGCCGTGGGAACGTCGCTGACCGCACGCCACGCGGCCTCGGCCATCACCGACCGGGCGGAATTGTGCGTGCACACGAATACCACCCTGGAGGCTGCGACGGGTGCTGGCGCCGGCAGCAGCCCGACCAATGCGGTGGGCACCAGCCGCACATACGTGCGGCGTCGGTCATTGCGCGAGGTGGTGCGAGCGATCAGCCCGGCCCGCTCGAGCACCTTGAGGTGATGTGCCAGCAAGTTCCCCGGAATCCCCAACTCGGCCGACAGGGCAGCCGGGGACAGATCCTGCACACCCAGGAGGTCAACCAAGCCGAGCCGGACTGGATCCCCGAGGGCGGCCAGGACCCGCGCCCGCGCCGCCCTGGCGGCCATTGGATCGGTCACGTCGACTCCATTCCTCCGCCAGGCATTCGATTCTTCCGCCAGGCATTCGATCAACATGCATTGCCTCAATGCTTCCTGAAGTATCGTACTGTACGCTCGACGCAATCCGAATCCTCAACTTCCGCCGCCGCCACGGGCGGCGGCCACACCGAAAGGCCCTCATGACCGACACGCCCTCCGTGATCTTCGTCTGCGTCCACAACGCGGGCCGCTCCCAGATGGCCGCCGCCTACCTGACCCACCTCGCCGGCGATCGGGTCGAGGTGCGCTCTGCCGGCTCAGCTCCGGCCGCCACAGTGAACCCGGCGGTCGTCGAAGCTCTGGCCGAGGACGGTATCGACATCTCCGCCGAGGTGCCCAAGGTGCTCACCGTCGATGCCGTCAAAGCCTCCGATGTGGTGATCACCATGGGTTGCGGTGACGCCTGCCCGATCTTCCCCGGCAAGCGCTACGAGGATTGGGAGGTCGACGATCCCGCCGGCCTGAGGGTGGAGGAGATCCGGCCGATCCGGGCCGACATCGAGGCGCGG